>NZ_JBEZGJ010000294.1:0-5585 GCF_040649965.1 Micromonospora sp. NPDC048843 | reverse complement strand
GTGGCGGGGCGGGAGGGGACGAAGAAGGCTGCGGGCTCCACGCCGAGCAGGGTAGATGAGCCGAACCGGTCAGCGCCCCAGGAGCCGGAGCGTCTCGTCCCAGAGGACGTCGGCGTTTCTGTCATCGAGGGCGTACGGGAGCACGCCGCTCCTGTCGTCGGACCGCTCGGCGATGAGCGGGGCCTCGTTGCCGTCCTCGAAATAGCGGCCGGTCACACCCTCGACCTCGGGGCTGGCGGCCAGCAGGACCGAGGTGGCCGCGCCCTGCTGGGGGGTCTTCCAGCCCGGCGGCACCTCCAGGCGGTTGCCCTGCTCGTCGAGCGCGCCGACCCAGCGCAACTGCGCGTCGTCGAGGTGCCGTTGCAGGTTGGTCATGATGCCGCCGGGGTGCAGGGCATTGGCGGTGATGCCGTCGGCGGCCCACTTCTTGGCCAGGGCGACAGTGAACAGGATGGCGGCGGTCTTCGACTGGCCGTACGCCGACCATGCCTCGTAGGGCCGGGCGGTGAAGTGGATGTCGTCGAAGACGACCGGGGACTGCTGGTGGGCCGACGAGCTGACGACGACGATGCGGGCGCCCCGCGCGGCGGCCAGTGCGTCGCGCAGACCCAGGGTCAGTGCGGCGTGACCGAGGTGGTTGATGGCGAACTGCGCCTCCCAGCCGTCGGCCGTCCTGGTCAGCTCGGGCACGGCCATGATGCCGGCGTTGTTCACCAGGATGTGCAGCGGGCCTGTCCAGCCGGCCACGAAGGCGTCGATGGAGGCGCGGTCGGCCAGGTCGAGGTGGTCGACCCGGACCTTGCCGGATGCCCCGCCGGCCGTGATGTCGGCGGCGGCGCGCTCACCGGCGGCGGTGTCGCGTACGGCCAACGTCACCTCGGCGCCGGCGTTGGCCAGCGCCCGGGCGGTCTCCAGGCCGATCCCGGACGCCCCGCCGGTGACGATGGCCCGCCGGCCGGTGAGGTCGACGCCGTCGATCACCTCAGCGGCGGTCGACTGGGCCGAGTACGGCGTGATGATTCGTGACATTTCGGGCCTCCAAGGGTGCAAGATCATGGCGTTTCAGTGCGGGGTGTGTCAGCGGTGGAGCAGCCGCAGAGACCGGCGCAGCCGGTCGCGGAACTCGCCCCTGGAGGTCGAGGTCGACTTCCAGGTGAGCGCTGCGGAGAAGAGCAGGTCCATGACGTCGTCAGCGGTCCGCCCCTCGTCGAGCAGACCGGCCGGGGCGACGGCCTCGATGTGGGCTCGCAGTGCCGCTTGAGCCCGCACCTGGTAGTCGTGGAACATCGAGCCCAGCTGTGGCTCGCTGTTCTCCAGCAGGTCGTTGAGGTCACGGGCCATCTGGGTGTCGATGTACGAGCCCATCAGGGCGTCCAACCCGGCCACGACCCGCTCGTCGAAGCTCGTCGACTGGTCGGCGAGGCAGGTTTCCATGGCGTGCTGGGCGCGTTCCATGACGCCCTGCATGGTGGCGCGGTACAGCTGCTCCTTGTTGGGGAACATCAGGTACAGGCCCGGCCGGGAGATGCCCGCCGCCTTGGCGACCGCCTCCATCGACGTCTTCTGGAAGCCGTAGCGCCCGAACACCGCGACCGCCGCCGCCAGGACGGCGGCGCGCTTCGGGTCCTCGACAACCGCCTCTGCTGTGCTCACGTTTGACAGATTAGACGACTTTTCGAAACTTGTCTAACGCGTCCAGTGGGCGGGCGTCAGGCCGAGCGGCGGCGGTGGAGCCGGGTGAGGTCGCTCGGGCGGCCCGGGTCGACGTGGCGGGGCAGGTCCGGCTCGTCGGGGCGCAGCGGGGCGAGGGTGTCGGTGAGCGCGTCGATGATCCGGTCGGTGGCGCGGCGGGCCGCACCGGGGTTGGCCGCGGCCGTCTCGCCCAGGTCGACAGGGGTGCCGAAGTGCACCCGGATCACCGGTCGACGCCACAGCGAACGGGCTATGCCCCGCAGCATTCCGCGGGGCGCCTGATACGGCAGCACCTCGTGCGAGCCCCACTGGGCAACCGGGACAACCGGGGCGCCGCAGGCCAGGGCGAGGCGGGCGGCGCCCGTCTTGCCGCGTTCGGGCCACAGGCCGGGGTCCAGGCCGATGCGCCCCTCGGGGTAGATGAGGATCACCGAACCGCGCGCGACGGCAGTGGCGGCGTCGTCGAGGGCCCGGTGCACGGCGCTGGTGCCCCGGTCGACCCGAATGTGCCCGGCGTGGCGCATGGCGGCGCCGAACACCGGGACGCGGAACAGTCCGGCGGTCGCCATGATCCGCGGGGCGACGCCACGGGTCTGGCAGGCGGCGGCCATGACCACCGGGTCGAACGGGCTGATGTGGTTGGCGGCCAGCACCAGCGGGCCGCGACGCAGGTGCGCCGGGACGTCGCCGGTGACCTCGAGGCGGGCGAGCAGGCCGACCAGGCCCCGGGCCAGCAGCAGGGCGGCGCGCCAGATCAGCGGCGGCTGCCAGGTGGTGTGTGCGGTGTCCATCAGCGCGCCATCGTCGCACGCGCCGGCGGGGCCGCGGGGGCGGGTCGGGTGATCAGGGTCATTGGTCCCGGGAGGGCGCGGGCCGCCCACCCTTCTACGACGAGCAGTAGTATTTACTACGTCTCGTAGTACGGATGGCTGGGGGTTTTCAGGTGGACGCGTTGGACGTTGCCCGCTGGCAGTTCGGTGTCACCACCGTCTACCACTTTCTCTTCGTACCGCTGACCATCGGCCTCTCCGTGCTGGTGGCCATCCTGCAGACGATGTGGCACCGCACCGGCAACGAGCGCTACCTCAAGCTCACCAAGTTCTACGGCAAGCTGTTCCTGATCAACTTTGCCATGGGCGTGGTCACCGGCATCGTGCAGGAGTTCCAGTTCGGCATGAACTGGAGCGACTACTCCCGCTTCGTCGGCAACGTCTTCGGCGCGCCCCTGGCCATCGAGGCGCTCGTCGCGTTCTTCCTCGAATCCACCTTCATCGGCCTGTGGATCTTCGGCTGGGACCGACTGCCCAAGCGGGCGCACCTGGCCAGCATCTGGGCCGCCGCGATCGGCACCAACCTCAGCGCGTACTTCATCCTCGCGGCGAACTCGTTCATGCAGAACCCGGTCGGCTATCGGATCAACCCCGACAGCGGGCGCGCCGAGCTGACCGACTTCCCGGCCGTACTGACCAACAAGGTCGCCCTGATCACCTTCCCGCACACCCTTGCCGGCTCGTTCCTGGTCGCCGGGTCGCTCATCGTCGCGGTCGGCCTGTGGCACGTCATCCGCAACCGCGACTCCGTCGACACCGGCGCGTACCGCTTCGCCACCAAGTTCGGCTCCTGGGTGGTCCTGGTCGCCTCCGCGGCCGTGCTGTTCACCGGCGACATCCAGGGCAAGATCATGACGGACGTGCAGCCGATGAAGATGGCCGCCGCCGAGGGCCTCTACACCACCGAGAGCCCCGCCTCGTTCTCCGTGCTGACCATCGGCAGCCTGGACGGCAGCCGCGAGGTGTTCGCCATCAAGATCCCGTACCTGCTGTCGTACCTGGGCACCGGCGACCCGAACGGCACAGTGCACGGCATCAACGACCTCCAGGCCCAGTACGCCACGCAGTACGGCGCGGGCAGCTACACCCCGATCATCCCGGTCACCTACTGGAGCTTCCGCTTCATGATCGCCTTCGGGATGGCAGCCGGCGCGATCGCCCTGCTGGTGCTCTGGAGTCAGCGCAAGGGCCGCACCCCGAGCAGCAAGTGGCTGCTGCGCGCCGGGCTGGCCATGCCGGTGCTGCCGTTGCTGGCCAACTCCTTCGGCTGGATCTTCACCGAGATGGGTCGCCAGCCGTGGATCGTCTTCGGCGAGATGCTCACCCGCAACGGGGTGTCCCGCAGCGTCTCGCTGGCCGAGGTGCTCACCTCGTTCACCGCCTTCACGCTGATCTACGCCACCCTCGCCGTGATCGAGGTCAAGCTGCTGCTGCGCTACGCCAAGGCCGGCGTGCCGGACGTCAGCGAGCAACCCCCCACCGACGACACCGACGACGCCGAGCGCCCGCTCGCCTTCGCCTACTGATCCCGGAGCCCATCGTGGAACTGACCACCATCTGGTTTCTCCTCGTCGCCGTGCTGTTCACCGGGTACTTCATCCTGGAGGGCTTCGACTTCGGCGTCGGCATGCTGCTGCCCGTGCTCGGCCGTGACGACCGGGAACGCCGCGTCCTGATCAACACCATCGGCCCGGTCTGGGACGGCAACGAGGTGTGGCTGATCACCGCCGGTGGCGCCATGTTCGCCGCGTTCCCCGAGTGGTACGCCACCCTCTTCTCCGGCTTCTACCTGCCGCTGCTGCTGATCCTGCTGGCCCTGATCGCCCGGGGGGTCGCCTTCGAGTACCGGCACAAGCGCCCCGAGGCGTCCTGGAAGCGCCGGTGGGACGCGGCGATCGTGGTCGGCTCGCTGCTGCCGGCGATCCTGTGGGGCGTCGCCTTCGCCAACATCCTGCGCGGCGTGCCGCTGGACGCCGACCACGAGTACGTCGGCGGCCTGTTGAACCTGCTCAACCCGTACGCCCTGCTGGGCGGCGCGACCACCCTCGCGCTGTTCCTCACCCACGGCGCGGTGTTCCTCGCCCTGAAGACCACCGGCGACATCCGCGAGCGCGCGGGCGCCCTCGCGGTGCGCCTGGGTGTGGGCGCCGCAGTGCTCTCGGTCGGGTTCCTGACCTGGACGTTGAGCATCCGCTCCAGCGCGGCCGCCGTCGTGCTCGCCGTCGGCGCGGCCCTCGCCCTGCTCGGTGCCCTGGCCGCCGCCCGGGTACGCCGGGAGGGCTGGGCGTTCACCGGCACCGCAGTGGCGATCGGTCTGGCGGTGGCGACCCTGTTCGCGGCGCTGTTCCCGAACGTGCTGCCCTCCACCCTGGACGCGGCCGGCACGCTGACGGCCACCAACGCCGCGTCCACCCCGTACACCCTGAAGATCATGACCTGGGTGGCGGTGATCTTCACGCCGGTGGTGCTGGCCTACCAGGGGTGGACGTACTGGGTGTTCCGCAAGCGCATCGGCGTGGCCAACATCCCGCAGCACTGACCGACTCGACACCCCGCCGATCTTGCAGTTTCGGTCGCCGTGATGCGTGGGATGCCCCGTATGCCGCGACAGGAACTGCAAGATCGCGACTAGTTGATCATGCCGCGAGTAAATCGGCCTTAGGTGCGCGGCCGTCTCGCTACGGTGTGCCGATGCCTGCCACCGTGCACGTTCGTGAACTCACCGCCGACGACCTCGACGCCGCCTGGGAGCTGGGCCGGTTCGCGTTCGGCTCCGACCCGCAGCGGCCCGCGCAGGCCACCGCCACGCCCGCCGGCCTGACCCGCTACGGCGCGTTCGACGAGGCCGGTCGGCTCGTGGGCAAGGCCGTCGACCTGCATCACGACCAGTGGTGGTCGGGCCGAGCGGTGTCGGCAGCCGACGTGGCCGGGGTGGCTGTCGCTCCCGAGGCCCGTGGTCGGGGCGTGGCCCGCGCCATGCTCACCGCCCTGCTGAGGGGCGCACGCGAGCGCGGGGCGGCGGTCAGCGCGCTCTACCCGACAGTCGCCGCCCCGTACCGGGCC
>NZ_JBEZGJ010000293.1:0-5601 GCF_040649965.1 Micromonospora sp. NPDC048843 | reverse complement strand
GACTACTCCTGTGTGCACGCGGTGCAGGCGTTGCGGTCGGCCGGTTACGAGACCGGGCCGGGCACCCGCACGGACGTGCCGGCCGGGGCGGCGGTGGCGGACGGGCGCCAGCGACGGCGGGGTCCGCTCGTCGGCGCGGCGGCGGCCATGCTTGTCGCGCTGGTCGGGCTCGGCGCGGCGCTGGCCGCGACGCGTAACGTCGGCGAGGACCCGGCGGTCAATCTGCCGGCCACCTCGCCGACGGTGGCGCCGAGCGGCCCCGTCGACCTGCCCGCGGCGAACGAGCAGATCACCAGCGTCGAGCCGGGCCGACCGGACCGGCCGCACGTCCCCGGCAACTCCCCGTCGGCCTCGGTCTCCGCCACGCCGAGTGTGCAGCCGAGTCAGACCGCCAACTCGCCGACGCCGACGGCGGGCGTCACCACGGCGCCGCCTACCAGCGCGGCGCCCACGACGGCCGCGCCGCCGACGACCAGCGCGCCTCCTGATCCACCCGCCACCTCCAGCCCGCCGCTCGATCCGGAGGTGCCGGCGGGCGGCTGAGCCGACCCCCGTCAGTCCCAGCAGCACCGATATCCCCAAAACGGACTTACGACGCCGAAGACGCCTCTAGGCTCTCAGCAGGCTATTTACACCATCTGCCGCGGGAGCCTGGGTGAGCGCTGAAAAGCTGGTCGTGATCGGTCAGGGGTACGTTGGACTGCCGCTGGCCATGCGGGCCGTCGAGGCGGGGCTCGACGTGGTCGGTCTCGACGTCGACGCCGACCGGGTGAAGCGTCTCGCCTCCGGCGAGTCGTTCGTCGAGGACATTCCGGCCGACCGGCTGGGCCGCGCGTTGGGCAGCGGCCGCTACCACCCCAGCACTGAGTACACCGATGCAGACGGGTTCGACATCTGCGTCATCACGGTGCCGACCCCTCTGCGCGACGGGACCCCGGACCTGAGCTACGTCGAGCAGGCCGGCATCGGTATCGGCCCGTACGTACGCCCGGGCTGCACTGTGATCCTGGAGTCGACCACCTACCCGGGCACCACCGAGGAGCTGCTGCGCCCGCTGTTGGAGTCCGCCAGTGGCCTGACCAGCCCCGGTGACTTCCACCTCGGCTACAGCCCCGAGCGGATCGACCCGGGCAACCCGACCTGGCGACTCGAGAACACCCCGAAAGTGGTCTCCGGTGTGGACCCGGCGGCGCTGGCCCGGGTGGACGAGTTCTACCAGCGCCTCGTGGAACGCACCGTACCTGTGGACTCCACCCGCGTCGCCGAGCTGACCAAGCTGATCGAGAACACCTTCCGCCAGGTCAACATCGCGCTGATCAACGAGCTGACCATGCTCTCGCACCACCTCGACATCGACGTCTGGCAGGCGATCGACGCCGCCTCGACCAAACCGTTCGGTTTCATGCCGTTCCGGCCCGGCCCCGGCGTCGGCGGGCACTGCCTGCCGATCGATCCGTGCTACCTGTCCTGGCAGGTCAAGCGCCGCCTCGGTCGGCAGTTCCGGTTCATCGAGCTGGCCAACGACGTCAACCACGAGATGCCCGAACACGTCGCGCAGCGGATCATGGGAGGGCTGAACCGGGACGGCCGGGCCGTCAGCGGCGCCCGACTGCTACTGCTCGGTCTGGCGTACAAGAAGAACACCGGCGACATGCGCGACTCCCCCGCCGTGGACGTGGCCCGTCGGTTGCAGGCCCTCGGCGCCGAGGTGCACGCCGTCGAGCCGTACGCCGAGGCGCACCAGATCCCCGCCGGGATCACAGTGGTCGGGCTCAGCGAGCGTGAGGTGCGCGCGGCCGACGCGGTGGTGGTGGTCACCGACCATGACGCCTTCGACTACGACCTCGTGGTCAGGCACGCCCGCTACGTCTTCGACACCCGCAACCGGTGCGTCGGCCCGATGGTCGAGCGCCTGTAGACCCGGCACCGCTGGCCGGTCCCGCCGCCGGGGAAGATGGCGGGACCGGCCGGCGGATGTCCGTCTGCCAGCACTGACGTGACCCGGCAGGGTCACTGGTCGGCGAGCGCCTCGACGACCGGGCGGGACAGCGCCCGGCGGGCCGGCAGCACCGAGGCGAGCAGGGCGGCGAGCACCGCGACACCGAGGATCAGAGCGAGCTGGCCGAACGGCAGCACCACGTGGAAGTCCCCGCCGAGGCGGTCCAGCAGGGCCATCGTGGACGCGCTGACTCCGGTGCCGAGCCCGACCCCGAGCACCGCGCCGACCAGCGCCATCAGCACCGCCTCGACGGCGAGCACCGCCCGCATCCGCCCTCGGGTGAGCCCGACCGCCCGCAGCACGGCGTTCTCCCTGGTCCGTTCGACCACCGACAGGCTCAGGGTGTTCGCCACGCCGACCAGGGCGATCACCACGGCAAGACCGAGCAGTGCGGTGACGAAGGCGAGAAGCATGTCCACAGTGCCGGTGAGCATCTTCTTGTAGGCGCCCTGGTCCATCAGGTTCACCGTCGGGTAGCGGCCCAGCACCGCGGTGATCGCGTCGCGGGCCCGCTCGGGGCTCACTCCGGCGGCGGGGTCGATCTCGGCCAGGTATCCGCGTTGGGCGGGGAAGAGCGCCGCGAAGTCCTGGTCGGACAGGTCGATGACGTGACCCGCCGGCACCTCACCGTCGGGGCTGTCGTCGGTGACCACGGCGGCCACCCGGAACGACTTCCCCCTGAGGGTCACCGGGGAGCCGACCTGCCAGCCGCGGGCCCGCGCCAACTCGCTGTGCACCAGCACCTGCCCCGGCCCGACCCGCTCGGCGTCGCCAGTCAGCACCTTGCTCAGCGTCCGGGCGACCAGCGCCGGGTGGGCCGCGCGGATCTCGACGTCGTCGACGACAGTGCTGCGCTGCTCGTGCACCACACCCAGTTCGGGACGTGAGGCGAGTTCACCGACGAGCACGGCCGGCAGGTCCTGACCGATTCCGGTGACCACGAAGTCCGTCCCTATTTGGGCGTCCACGCTGCGTTCGATGCCGTCCTTGGTGCTGCGCGCACCGACCATGAACGCCGATACCAGTCCGATACCGATCACCAGCGCGGTGGCCGTCGCGGCGACCCGCCGCGGATTGCGCACCGTGTTGTTGACAGCCAGTTCACCGATGGTGCCGAGCACTCGCCGGACCGGCCAGCCGAACACCCGGGCCAGCGCGGGGACGAGCACCGGCCCGAACAGCACGATCCCGAAGAAGGTGAGCACCCCACCCACCGCCACCAGGAGCAGCTGACCGGCGCTGCCGGCGCCGGCCAGCGCGGCCACACCGACGGCGAGGACCACAGCGCCGATGCTCAGCCGAACCCGACCAGCACCCCGGCTGGGCTGCACCGCGGCGTCGGTGAGCGCCGCCACCGGGGCGATTCGCGTGCCCCGCCAGGCCGGCAGCAGGGCGGCGCACACCGTGAGCCCGGTGCCCAGCAGCAGGCCGGTGAGCACTGTCGAACCGGTAACGGTCAGCCCACCGGTGACCGGCACGTCCAGTTGGGACAGCAGCAGCCGCAGACCGCTGGCGAGGGCCACCCCGAGCAGCACCCCGAGTGCGGAGGCGACCAGCCCCAGCACGGCCGACTCCAGCAGTGTGGACCGGAAGACCTGTCCCCGGGTGGCGCCGATCAGGCGCAGCAGCGCGGTCCGTCGGGTGCGCTGGGCCAGCACGATCGCGAAAGTGTTGGCGATCACGAAGCCGGCCACCACTATCGCGACCCCCACGAAGATCAACAGCAGCATGCGGAACTGGTCCACGTTGCGCACCGCGTCCTCCACGGCCTCGTCGAGGATCTGCTGGCGACTCTTCACAGTGGCTTCGGCGCCGGACACGGCGCGTACCTTCTCGGTCAGCGCCGCGACGTCGGCGCCCGGTCGGGCCGCCACCATGATCCGGCCGTAGCCCCGCTCGCCGGTGAGGGCCAGGGCGTCCGGCCCGACCAGGCCGACGAACGGACCGCCGACGTCGCGGGCGGTGCCGGCCACGTCGACGGTGCCCACCAGGGTGTACGGGCGGGCCGCCCCACCGGTGGCGCCGATCCGGACCGCCGCGCCGAGCCCGAAGCCCTGCTCGGCCGCCGTCGGCGCGTCGAGCACCACCTCGCCGGCCCGGTCGGGCAACCGGCCGGCCACCACGTCGTACGAGCGCAGCGCATCCTCGGTGGGGATGGCGACGAGCATTGTGAAGCCGAGCACCGGCCGACCGTCGGCTCCGACGATGCCGGCGGTGTTGGTCAGCTCACCGGCGGCGGCGGCCACCCCGTCGACCGCCCGCACCCGGTCGACCAGTGCCGGGGGCAACACCTCGCGGCCGGCCGAGTAGACCCCGAGGTCGGTGTGGCGGTCGAAGGTGCCGGCCCGCTCGTACGCCCCGGTCCGCATCCCGTCGACGAAGATCATCGTGCCGGCGACGAACGCGACGCCGAGCACGACGGCGAGCGCCGAGAGCAGCATGCGCAGCGCTTCGGCGCGCAGCGAACGCAGGGTCAGGCGGATCATGCGGGGCTCCCGGTGCAGGTGGCGGATCGGACCCCTCCGACGCTATGGCCGGCACCGGTCTGTCGATCTCCACCTGCGCGCTCGACTTGCGTGCGCCCCGGGTCGCGGTGCGCACGCCGGTCGCTACGACCCAGGTCGTACGCGGTGTCATCCGCCGGGTGTGACCAGCCCGCTCTCGTACGCCAGGACCACCGCCTGGACCCGGTCGCGCAGCTGGAGTTTCGCCAGGATCCGCCCGACGTGGGTCTTCACCGTCGCCTCGGCCACGTGCACCCGGGCGGCGATCTCCGCGTTGGACAGCCCCTGCGCGACCAGTAGCAGCACCTCCCGTTCCCGGTCGGTGAGCTGCGCGAGTCGAGGGTCCGCGCTCGGGGCCGCGCCGAGCTGACCGGCGAACCGGTCCAGCAGGCGCCGGGTGATCGACGGAGCCACCACCGAGTCGCCCTGGGCCACCACCCGGATCGCGGCCAGCAGCTCCTCCGGCGGGACGTTCTTGAGCAGGAAGCCACTCGCCCCGGCCTGTAGCGCCGCGAACGCGTCCGCCTCGGTGTCGAAGGTGGTCAGCACCAGCACCCGAGGGCCACCCGCAGGCTGCTCGGCGCAGAGTCGACGGGTCGCCTCCACGCCGTCCATGGTGGGCATCCGGATGTCCATGACGACCACGTCGGCCTCGGTGCGGGCGAGCACCCGCAGCGCGTCCGCGCCGTCGATCGCCTCCCCGACGACCTCCAGGTCGGGCTGGGATTCCAGCACCATCCGGAACCCGGCGCGGACCAGCGCCTGGTCGTCCACGATCACTACCCGGACCGTCATGCCGCGATCACCTCCGTTGCCGGCTCTGACGGTAGCGGCAGCCGAACCTCGACCTGCCAGCCCCCGGTCAGTCGGGGACCGGCGGTGAGGCTGCCGTCGTACACGGTCACCCGCTCCCGCATGCCGAGCAGGCCGTGACCGCCGGACGGCGCCGGGCTGACCAGCGGGCGGCCGCGGCCGTCGTCGACCACCCGGACCACGACGGCCTCGGCGGTGTACGACAGGACGACCTCGACACCGGCGCCGACACCCGCGTGCTTGAGCGCGTTGGTCAGCGCCTCCTGCACCACCCGGTAGACGGTC
>NZ_JBEZGJ010000292.1:0-5643 GCF_040649965.1 Micromonospora sp. NPDC048843 | reverse complement strand
GACGGTTGGACATGGTGAGCAGACCCACTGTCGAGGTCGGGTAGAGCACGCTGATCGGTTGAGAGCTGGTCGCCGACTGCCCATCGGTCCCGGTGCTCTGCACCAACCTGGCCTCGGGAACGGTCTCGGCGGTCTTGGCTGATCCCCGCTCGGCCGCCGCGGGCACACGGGCCATGGCGGCGTCGCGCAGGGCCAAGACGGCATCGCGCGGGGCCAAGACGGATCGCGCCAAGACCGCCAGGACCGGCAGGACCGGCAGGACCGGCAGGACCGGCACTCGGCCCGGTAGCGGCTCCTAGACCGTTAGGTGGGTGCGCAGGGTGTGCGCGTCGGGAGCGGTGGCCGTCCACAGTGTGGCCGGGCCGCCGGCCAATGGCAGCCGGGCGACGCTGCCCTCGGCCGTTGGCGGTTCGGCGGGTCGCGAGGGGTCGACCACCAGCAGCGATCCGGTGGCCGGGGCGCCGCCAAGCACCGCCGGGCCGGCCCAGCCCGGCGCGTGCGGTCCCACCGCGAGGGACTGGCGCAGCAGTGGCCGATCCGCGTAGTCGACCTGGGTGTGCACGACGGCGCCGCCGGGGGCCTCGCCGTGCCGGCCGCAGATCAGCTCGTCGCGCCACCGCAGGCTCGCGCCAGCGGCCAGCTCGATCCGGGACTCGGCGAGGTGCGCGCAGCCGGCCGCCGCGACCAACTGTTCCGGAAGCCAGTGCAGCGTGGCGCCGGCGTGCACCACCGCCCGAACCGCCATCCGGGAGACGGCACCCGCGCGACCCGGTAGGGCGATCGACGCGGCGACGCTGTGCACCCTGACGGCCGCGCCCGGCCCGACCTCGATCTCCAGGCGCAGATCGTCCCCGGCGAGCGGCCCGGCCGCCCCGCCGACGAGGTGCACGGTGGCGACACCACCGTCGGTCGGAGTCTGGCGCAGCAGCAACGGCGTTTCGCCGTGCAGCTTGACAAGGGCCGTACCGCCCCGGCCGTCGGCTCGGGCGACCAGCCGAGCAAGCGCTCGCATCAGGCCGGGCCGACCGGCACGGCCAGTGGATGCAGGGCGGCGTGGTGGGCCAACTCGTGGCGGATCCAGTTCGCTACGGACGTTGCCGTGGGGTCTCCCACGATGGACAGGAAGAGGGTCGGGAGGTCGCCGCGCCGGGCCCGCGCGTCACGATCCATGACGGTGAGGTCGGCACCCACCATCGGCGCCAGGTCGGTCTTGTTGATCACGAGAAGGTCGGCGGCGGTTACCCCCGGCCCACCCTTGCGGGGCACTTTGTCCCCGCCCGCCACGTCGACCACGAAGATCTGCCGGTCGACCAGCCCCCGGCTGAAGGTCGCGGTCAGGTTGTCCCCACCGCTCTCCACCAGGACGAGGTCCAACTGGCCGACCGCCTCGGCCAGTTCGTCGACGGCGTCCAGGTTGGCGCCGATGTCGTCACGGATCGCCGTGTGCGGGCAGCAACCGGTCTCCACCGCGCGAATCCGGGCCGGGTCCAGCACGCCGGCCCGCCGGAGGAAGTCGGCATCCTCGGTCGTGTAGATGTCGTTTGTCACCACGCCGAGCCGCAACTCGTCGGCGAAGGCACGGCAGAGCGCGGCCACCAGGGCCGTCTTGCCGGAGCCGACCGGGCCGCCGATGCCCACCCGCAGTGCACGGCCGGCACGCGCCAACGGCGGATGAGGGTCCACCCCCGGCTCCGGATGGGTGTGCGGAACGGTCTCGTCGTGGGGCGGCGTGGCCGGCGGTGGCGTGGCCGGCGGTGGCGTGATCGGTTCGACGGCGGGCACAGCGCTCGGCACAACAGTGTCAGGACGCAAAGAGACGCACCTCCCAGGTGGCATGGATTTCGGCATGGATGTCGGCGAGTGGAGCTGCTGCGGCCGGCAGCCGCTCCGGTGGATCATCGGCGGCCCGTGCCGCGTCGGCGGCCGTGCCGTCGCAGGCGTCGGCCAGGCCGACCAGCAGGGCCTGGACCTGGTACGGGTCGAGGCCGAGCAGGCGTACGCCGGCGCTGGCCGTCCCGGTCAGCGTCCCGTACGCGGCGATCGTGGCGGTCTCGGCGCGGGACAACCCGGCCGCGGCGCAGAGCAGCCCGAGCACCAACGGTTGGTGTGCGCCACCGGGCGTCGCGGGCAGGTCGGCGAACGGGGCATCCGACCAGATGGCCCGGCCGGCGCGCAGCAGCGCCCGACCCTGTCGGCGCGAGACCGCCCGTAACGCCGGGGCGGCGGTACGCGCGTCCAGCTCCGCGTCGAGCCGAGCCAGCGCCCCCGACCGGGCCACAGACTCAGCCGGGTCGGCGGTCTCGGCCACCGCCGCCCGGTGTGCGGCCGCCGCGAACGCCGCGCCGACCAGACCGGCGGTGGCCAGCCGGCCGGCCAGGAACGCCTCCAACGAGGCCAGGTCGGTGACCCGGCCGGCGGCGACGGCCGCCTCCAGACCACCGGAGTGCGCGTGCGCACCGGCCGGGAAGCGTCCGTCGGCCAACAACAACAGCAGACTCGGCGTCGCCATCAGAACAGGAAGTACCGCTGGGCCATCGGCAGCCGGGTCACCGGGTCCGGCTCCACCACCTGCCCATCGATCCGCACTGTGAAGGTGTCCGGGTCCACCTCGATGCGCGGCATCGCGTTGTTCTCCGGCAGGTCGGCCTTGCCCCGCGACCGTACGTCGCTCACCGGCACCACCCGGCGACGCACATCCAGGCGGAGCCCGGCGTCCAGGGCCGCCGGGGCCACGAAGGCCAGGCTGGTGGCGGCAGCCGCCGCGCCGTACGCCCCGAACATCGGCCTCGGCAGCATCGGCTGCGGTGTCGGGATCGAGGCGTTGGCGTCGCCCATCTGGGCGTACGCGATCATGCCGCCCTTGAGTACCAGGTGCGGCCGGACGCCGAAGAACGCCGGATCCCAGAGCACCAGGTCGGCGAGCTTGCCCGGTTCGACCGACCCGATCTCCCGTTCCAGGCCGTTGGCCATCGCGGCGCAGATGGTGTACTTCGCCACGTACCGTCGGGCCCGGTGGTTGTCGGCAGGCCCGTCACCCGGCAGGGCGCCGACCCGGTCCTTCATCACGTGGGCGCTCTGCCAGGTCCGCATGATCACCTCGCCGACCCGGCCCATCGCCTGCGCGTCGGAGCCGATGATCGAGATGGCGCCGAGGTCGTGCAGCAGGTCTTCAGCGGCCATCGTGGACGGTCGGATCCGGCTTTCGGCGAAGGCCAGGTCCTCCGGCACTGACGGGTTGAGGTGGTGGCAGACCATCAACATGTCCAGGTGCTCGGCCAGGGTGTTCGCGGTGTAAGGCCGGGTCGGGTTGGTCGACGACGGCAGCACGTTCGGCTCGCTGGCCACTGTGATGATGTCTGGTGCGTGCCCGCCGCCGGCTCCCTCGGTGTGGTACGAGTGGATCGCCCGTCCACCGATGGCCTGCAGGGTGTCGGCCACGAACCCGGCCTCGTTGAGCGTGTCGGTGTGGATCGACACCTGGACACCGGACGCGTCCGCCACCCGCAGGCAGGCGTCGATGGCCGCCGGTGTGGTGCCCCAGTCCTCGTGCAGCTTGAAACCGCCCGCACCGGCCCGCAACTGTTCCCACAGCGCCTCGCTGGAGACGGTGTTGCCCTTGCCGAGCAACAGCACGTTGACCGGCATCGTGTCCAGCGCCTCGTGCATCCGGGCCAGGTGCCAGGCGTTCGGGGTGACGGTTGTCGCGCGGGTCCCCTCGGCCGGCCCGGTCCCACCGCCGACCATCGTGGTGATGCCACTGGCCAGCGCCTCGGTGACGATCTGCGGGCAGATGAAGTGCACGTGGGTGTCGACAGCGCCGGCGGTGAGGATCCGCCCGTTGCCCGCGATCACCTCGGTCGACGGGCCGATGACCAGGTCGGGATGGACACCGGGCATGGTGTCCGGGTTGCCGGCCCGGCCGAGCGCCACTATGCGCCCGTCGCGCAGCCCCACGTCGGCCTTGACCACTCCCCAGTGGTCGAGCACCACCGCGCCGGTGATGACGGTGTCCAGGGCCCCCTCGGCGCGGGTGGCACGGGACTGCCCCATCGACTCGCGGATCACCTTCCCGCCGCCGAAGACCGCCTCGTCGCCGCCCACGCAGTGGTCGGTCTCCACCTCGATGAGCAGGTTGGTGTCGGCCAGTCGGATCCGGTCACCTGTCGTCGGCCCGTACAGGTCGATGTAACGGTCCCGCCGCACGGCGCTCACCGCGGCGACCCGTCGGCCGTGACCGCGTGCGGTGACGGGTCCAACGGCCCGGCGCACTCTGCGCGCAGGCCCGGCACGACGCGTGCGCCGCCGAGTGGCACGAGGTCGACGCTGCGGTTGATGCCCGGCTCGAACCGGACGGAGGTGCCGGCCGGAACGGCGAGCCGCTGCCCCCAGGCCGCGCCCCGATCGAACGACAGCGCCGGGTTGGCTTCGGCGAAGTGGTAGTGCGAGCCGACCTGCACCGGGCGGTCGGCCGTGTTGACCACGAGCAGTGTGGTCACCGGACGACCCACGTTGATCTCGACCGGATCTGCCGCCGGCAGGATCTCCCCGGGGATCACGGGATCGGGTGGTGCACCGTCACCAGCTTGGTGCCGTCCGGGAACGTTGCCTCCACCTGCACCTCCCTCAGCAGTTCGGGGATGCCGTCCTGGACGTCGTCGCGGCCGAGCACCGCCCGGCCGGCCGACATCAGGTCGACCACCGACCGCCCGTCGCGGGCCCCCTCGAGGAGGAACGCGGTGAGCACCGCGACGGCTTCGGGGTAGTTGAGGCGGAGGCCGCGTTCGCGGCGGGCGCGGGCGACATCGGCCGCGACGTGGACGAGCAGGCGGTCCTGCTCGTGCGGGCTGAGGAACACGGGGCTCTCCCGGTGGGTCGGCGTGCCCCGGCTCGCCGTCGGCTCCACGCGGAGCCGCGCCGGGCATCAGCGCCCGGGGACGAGCTGGGAGTCACACGACCGCCGGGTCACCGCCGACGGGGCGACCCGGGACTCCACCATCCCGGCCCGCACGACGGGCATCCGGCGGTGTCGGGTCGGATGCGGACCGCACCGCCCACCGCTGAGCAGACCGTAGAGGATCGCCGCCGGCCGAGGCAACAGTCCAATGGGGATCGCGCCGGTCGGCGGCTGAAGGCCGGTCCGTGTTCCCGTAGCGCGGCAGGCAAGGGATGATCGCCGGATGACGGCGACGAGGAGTACCCGCGCACTGCTCGGTGTTCTGTTCCTGGCGGCGGCCACGGTCGGGGCGTGGATCCTCTGGCTGGGCTGGGACACCCGGTACACGGTCGACGCGCAGACCGGCGCGAGCAGCGGCCCGTACGAGCCGTGGCAGGTGATCGGCTGTGTGTTGACGCTCGTGCTGCTGGCCGCGCTCGCCGGGACGCGGCTCAGCCCGTGGCTGGTGGCGCCGGTGATGACTGTGGCGTTCACGGCGGTCTGGTCGTGGCGGGCCGCCGGGACCGACGACAGCGGGCTGTGGGTGGTCGGCGGGATTCTGGTGCTGGTCGGGATGGCGGCCGGCAGCACCGTGGTGAGCCTCGCGGGGCGGGGGGGGGGGCGGGGGGGGGGGCGCGCGAGACCCCCGGGACGTTGCTGGACGGGCTGCAGGCTGAGGACAGCACCACCGCCGTGGCCAAGCCGCTGCA
>NZ_JBEZGJ010000291.1:0-5649 GCF_040649965.1 Micromonospora sp. NPDC048843 | reverse complement strand
ACGTAGTAACAGACGGGCCGGCGGGGCGTCGGTCGGGTCGGGGTGGGTCAGGCGGCGGAGCGGGTGCTGTGGCGTCGGGCGAGCAGGTAGCAGCCGGCACCGGTGACGAGCAGCAGGGCACCGATGCCCGCGATCAGGTTGGTGGGGGCGCCGGTGATGGGCAGCGAACCACCGCCACCGCCACCGTCGTCATCGCCATCACCATCGCCCTGGCCACCGCCGCCCTGAGGCGCGTTGACCACGATGGTGGCCCTGTCGTTGACAGGTTTGAGGTCGTCCTGGAAGCCGCCGCCGGCTGGGCACTCGCACGGCGCGTTGACCCGCACCGCGCCCCGGGCGTTGGGGATGACCTTGTCGATCCGTAGCCGGAACTTAACGGTGTAGGCCTGCCCGGCCACCAGGAGCATCTCCGAGGCGCACAGGTACGTGCGGGTGGTGTCCTGCCGCAACCAGCAGTTGTCGGGGACCTCGACGGCGGTGGTGCCCGGCGGCAGTTCGACGTTCGTGTGGGTGGCGGCCTCGAAGTCTCCGTTCGTCCGGTCGAGCGTCGCCGGGCCGTTGTTCCGGAAGCCGACGGTCGCCGTGACGACGGCACCGGCCGTGCCCTTGAGCGTGGCGCCGATCGCCGCGAGGTCGGTGCCATTAGTGCCGGTGGCCTTGATGGTCCACCCGGTGTAGTCGTTGCCTGGGCCAACGTCGGTCTGGGAAGCCTTCCGCATCCTGCCGGGTGCCCCGGTCAGAGTCAGCTTCGGACCGCCGCCAGGGGTGGCCGCCCGAGCGCCGACGGCCGTCCGCACCCGAGTCAGGTCCTCGAAGTCGGCAGTGGTCATGAACTGGGCGTAGCCGGAGTGGTTGGCCGGCGCGTAGGTGTCCTTGACGAACTCGAGGTTCAGCGTGGTGGCCAGCCCGGTGCCCACCGGGATGTCCTCGTCGAACTGGCAGGAGACCAGGTGGTCGTCGGAGTAGCGGCAGTTGCTGAACCGGTCCTTTGTGCGGATCGAGTAGGGGAGATCGAAGACCGCGACGAATCCGTTGACGACCTTGTCGCCGGCGTTGGCCACGGCCAGCGGAACGGTGAACTTCCCACCCGGCTTGGCGGAGAGGCTGGTGAACGGGCCGCCGGCCAGGTCGACCCCCTCGCCGACCCGGACGTGCGAGGTGTAGCTGCCGCTCCGCCCGCCGGCCGCCTGGAAACTGACCGCGACGTCCCCGGAGTCACCGAGCTGCGCGTCTTCAGTGAGGCCGAGGTGCACCCGCTTGACCCCGTTGCGGTAGATCCCGCTGCCGAGCGGCGGCATCTCGTAAAGGGTGACATCGGAGGGCTCCGTGCAGACGAGGACGCCCGGCTCCGGCGCGGTGCACTCCTGGCCGTCCGCAGGAGTCACAGTGATCGTGTCGGCCAGGGAGCGGTAGTCGTACCGCACGGACACGTCGGTGAGGACCGTCGGTTCGTCGGCGTACAGCAACAGACCGCGGATGGTCGCCTCCGCGCCGATGGCCACTGTGGCGTCCTGGAAGTAGGGCTCGATCGTGGGTGCGGCGACGGCGGGGGTGGCGGAGGCGGCGATCAACGCGCCTGCGGCGCCGAGCCCGGTCAGCCAGCGGAGCGAATGCTTGAGCATGGGGGTCCTCCCGTGGGGGTACAGGTGGCGCTCGTCCAACCTAGAGACGCCCCGACTCCCCCGGTAACCCCCTTCGGATCGATATCTATCCAATGACCCGAACGGCTGAGCACCAGTGTCGCAACGGGCAGCCGACCCGCGACGGGATCAGCGGTAGTCGTCCTCGTCCCCGGTGACCACCCGGGCCTGCTCCATCGCGTCCCAGTCGTCGACCTCCAGGCCGCGGTGCGGCTCACCGTCGATGTCGGCCGGGCCGGCGACAGTGGCCTGCTCGACTGCGTCGGCCGGGTCCGCCTCGGGGTCGCGTTCGTCGGGCGCGAGGTGGTCGCCGGGGGTGAAGTCCTCGTCGGGCTGACCCATCATCCCTCCCGGGGGTCTCGGGGCACGGTTCCCACCCACCGTACGGGTTGGGCCGGCGCACCGCCCGGAAGCGGAGTAGGCGGAATCAGCCCTCGGGGGCGCGACCCGGTGCCAGGATGGTGCCGTGGGCTTCCTCATCAGACTGGCGATCACCGCTGTCGCGTTGTGGATAACCACGCTGATCGTGCCCGGGGTCGACGTGCACGGTCGTTCGGGTGGCAACACCGTCCTCACCCTGATCGTGGTGGCGCTGATCTTCGGCGTGATCAACGCGGTGCTCAAGCCGGTGATCCGGGTCGTCGGTTGTGTGTTCTACCTGCTGACCCTGGGCCTGTTCGCGCTGGTGGTCAACGCGTTGCTGTTCCTGCTCACCGACCGGATCGCCAGCGGGCTCGACCTGCCGTTCCAGGTGGACGGATTCTGGCCGGCGTTCTGGGGAGCCATCGTGATGACCGTGGTGACCTGGTTGATCAGCGTCATCGTGCCGGACAACCTTGAACGCCGGTGAACGGCAAGCACCCGGGTCGGTTGTTCCGGCGCACCTCACCTACGGGATACTCCCGGCGGAGGACAGCGCGGTCCGGCGCACAAATGAAGAACAGCGGCCAGCACGGCCGAGAGTAAGGAGCGCATCACATGCCCATCGCTTCCCCCGAGGCTTACGCGGAGATGCTGGACCGCGCCAAGGCTGGCCGGTACGCGTACCCCGCGATCAACGTGACCTCCTCCCAGACGCTGAACGCGGCGCTCAAGGGCTTCGCCGACGCGGAGAGCGACGGCATCATCCAGGTCTCCACCGGTGGCGCCGAATACCTTTCCGGCCCCTCGATCAAGGACATGGTCACCGGCGCTGTGGCCTTCGCCGCGTACGCGCACGAGGTCGCCAAGAAGTACTCGGTGAACATCGCCCTGCACACCGACCACTGCCCAAAGGACAAGCTGGACGGGTTCGTGCGTCCGCTGATGGGCATCTCGCAGGAGCGGGTGAAGCGCGGCGAGGAGCCGCTGTACCAGTCGCACATGTGGGACGGCTCGGCCGTGCCGGTCGCGGAGAACCTGCAGATCGCCGCAAAGTTGCTCGACGAGGCCGCCAAGGCCAAGATCGTCCTTGAGATCGAGGTCGGTGTCGTCGGTGGCGAGGAGGACGGCGTCGAGAACGCCATCAACGACAAGCTCTACACCACCACCGATGACGGCCTGGCCATGGTCGAGGCGCTCGGCCTCGGCGAGAAGGGCCGCTACATGGCGGCACTGACCTTCGGCAACGTGCACGGCGTCTACAAGCCGGGCAACGTCAAGCTGCGTCCGGAGATCCTCAAGCAGATCCAGGACGCCGTCGGCGCCAAGTACGGCAAGGACAAGCCGCTCAGCCTGGTCTTCCACGGCGGCTCGGGCTCCCTGCTGAGCGAGATCCGCGAGGCTCTGGACTACGGCGTCGTGAAGATGAACATCGACACCGACACCCAGTACGCCTTCACCCGCCCCGTCGTGGACCACATGCTGCGCAACTACGACGGCGTGCTGAAGATCGACGGCGAGGTCGGCAACAAGAAGCAGTACGACCCGCGCGCCTGGGGCAAGGCCGCCGAGGCCGGCCTGGCCGCCCGGGTCGTCGAGGCCTGCGAGCACCTGCGCTCGACCGGCACCACGATGACCAAGTAACGACGTCCCACCCGACGGCCGGCTCCCCGCACGGGGAGTCGGCCGTCGTCGTCAGGTCGTCAGCAGGCGTACGGCCTCGCGCACGTCGTCGGTGAGGTGGATCGTCGACGACAGGTCACCGAACGGGGACGCGGCCAGCAGCGGACGCAACAGCGCCTCCACCGGCAACTCGACGGTCCAGTAGGCGCGGTCCAGGAAGATGTACGCCCCGCTGGCGCCGTCGGTGCCGTAGTAGGTCTTGGTGGCCGCCTGGAACACCTCCTGCACAGTGCCCGCCCGCCCCGGCGCGAAGACGATGCCGCCCCGGGCGAGGCGCAGGATGGTGTCCTCCCGGATCGCGTTCGAGAAGTACTTCGCGATCCGCCCGGCAAAAAGGTTCGCCGGCTCGTGCCCGTACAGCCAGGTCGGAATGGCCAGACCACCCGCACGCGCCCAGCCCAGGTCGTCGCCACGTTGCCGGGGCACCCCCGCGTACCGCTGCCGGACCGTCAGCGCCGTGGCCGTGTACCTGTGGTGGTCGGTGAAGTCGGGGGCGGTGGCCAGCAGGTCGATGGCGGCCGTCACATCGGTCGCCGGTCGGTCCGCCAGGTAGGCGCCGAGGTTCGCGGCCTCCATCACACCCGGACCGCCGCCGGTCACCACCAGCCGGTCGGCCCGCGCCAGCTCCCAACCCAGCACGGCCGCCATCCGGTACGCGGGACTGCCGCGCCGCACCGCGTGCCCGCCCATGATGCCCACCACCGACTGCGGCCCGTGCGCGGTCAGCCAGACGCGGGTGGCGTCGGCCAGCGCGTTGTCCACGCCGTGGTCGTGCAGCCGCTGACCAAGCGCCTCCTTGACGTCCGGCAACGCGCCGCCGTGCGCCCGGTAGTGGTCGTACACCCGGGTGTCGTACATCCCGGTGAACCCGCCCTCGGCGAACCCGGCGGCCAGTTCGTCCGGGGTGTAGAGGTGCGTCGGCTGGGTCGGGTACGGCAACCCGGAGAACGGCGGCACCACGTTGGCGCCGCGCCGGACCAGGTCGGCGCCCACATCCCGGGACGCGAACCGGCAACCGACGAAGAGGGTGCCGGCGACGTCGACGCCGGTCAGGTCGGGCACCGGCGCGAGGTCGAGCCGCAGGCCCTGCACGGTCAGTCCGGTCAGCCGACCGGTGGTCAGCTGACTGTCGAACTCGGCACGGGTCTGGATCTCACCGGCGTGCAGGTGCGGCTCGATGACGTCCGCGGGAGGTGGGGTCGGCACCGGGCCATCCTGCCCCTCCACCGGGGCCGGTCAAACCTCGGGCCAGGGGTGGAACCGACAGGAGCCCGGTGGTCGTGGCCACCGGGCTCCTGCATAACCGGTTCCTGGGGAGGCTCCGGACCATTAGTTGTAGTGGAAAACACCAGGCAGCGGCATAGGCCGCAGGCGTGACCAACTCCTCAGCCGTTCAGCGGGACACGTCGGCCGACCCGCTCGCGTGTCGCCCTGTCCAGCGGGTTGAATGGGGCGATGCAGAACCTTTTGCCAGAGCCACCGGCCACCCGCCTGCCCGTGAACGACGAGGCCGACGCCGCCCTGGCCGCCGCCGCCGAGGCCGGCACCGATGAGGCGTACGCCAACGTGGCGGCCGGCTTCCCGACCTACAGCGCGGCCTGGGCGGAGCTCGCGGCGCGGGCGTTCGCGCAGGGCCAGGTGGTGACGGCGTACGCGTACGCCCGCACCGGATACCACCGGGGCCTCGACCAACTGCGCCGCAGTGGCTGGAAGGGGCACGGCCCGGTGCCGTGGTCACACGAGCCCAACCGGGGCTTCCTCCGCTGCCTCTACGTGCTGTCCCGCGCCGCCGACGAGATCGGCGAGGCCGATGAGGCGGCCCGCTGTGCCCAGTTCCTGCGCGACTGCGACCCGGAAGCGGCGGACGCGCTGGCGAGCAACTGACCCCGCCCCGTGGGGGGGGGCCCCGGAGGGGCGGCCGGGCGGGGGGTGGACCCCGCCGGGGGCCCCCCGGGGCGGGGGAGCC
>NZ_JBEZGJ010000290.1:0-5672 GCF_040649965.1 Micromonospora sp. NPDC048843 | reverse complement strand
GGCGTGGCCTGCTCACCGGCGGAGCACTGGCCGCCGGCGGGGCCCTGGCCGGCGGTGCCGCGATCGCCGCCACCCGTGTCGGGAGGACCGGGCCGCCGTCGGCGACCGCCGCCGACACGACGCCCGTGGCTACCGTCGGCAGCCTGGTCGAGCCGTTCCACGGCGCCCGGCAGGCCGGGGTGGCCACCGAACCGCAGGCGCACGCGTCGTTCGTGGCCCTCACTCTGCGGGCCGGCGTCGACCGGGCCGCGCTGGGCCGGATGTTGCGGCTGCTCACCGACGACGCCGCCCGGCTCACCCAGGGCCGACCCGCGCTGGCCGACACCGAGGCCGAACTCGGGCTGCTGCCGGCACGGTTGACAGTGACCTTCGGCTTCGGGCCCGGCCTCTACCGGGCGGCCGGCGTCGACGACCGCCGGCCGGCGTCGGTCACCGACCTGCCGTCGTTCCGCATCGACCGGCTCCAGCCGGCCTGGTCCGGCGGCGACCTGCTGCTCCAGATCTGCGCTGACGACGCGATCTCCGTCGCCCACGCCCAGCGGGTCCTGATCAAGGACAGCCGACCGTTCGCCACTGTGCGGTGGGTCCAGCAGGGCTTCCGGCGCAGCCCCGGTGTCGAGCCGGGCGGCCACACCCAACGCAACCTGTTCGGTCAGCTCGACGGCACCGCCAACCCCCGACCCGGCGCACCCATGGACACCGCGCTCTGGGTGCCGGACGGCCCGGCGTGGCTGCGCGACAGCACCACAGTGGTGCTCCGGCGGATCAGCATGAACATGGAGACCTGGGATCTGCTCGGCCGGACCGACCGCGAACTCGCCGTCGGCCGACGGCTCGACACCGGCGCTCCGCTCACCGGCACCGCCGAACACGACGAACCCGATTTCGCCGCCACCGACGCCGACGGCCTCACCGTCATCCCCGACTTTTCGCACATGACCCGCGCCCACGTCACCGACGACCGGCTGAAGATCCTGCGCCGGCCCTACAACTACGACGGGGTGCCGACGGCGGAGGGCCACGCGGACAGCGGCTTGATCTTCACCTCGTACCAGGCCGACATCGCCCGGCAGTACCTGCCCATCCAGCGCCGGCTGGCCGATCGGGATCTGCTCAACGAGTGGACCACGCCGATCGGCTCCGCCGTCTTCGCCGTCCCGCCCGGATGCCAACCGGGCGGGTGGATCGGCGAGCAGGTGCTCGGATGACCACGCCGACCGTCATGACCGTACCGTCGTCCCGCCCCACCGCCGTCCGGCTCGGCGCGGCGGTGCTCGCCGTCCTCGTGGCCGTGCTCATCCCGGCGAGCCCGGCCTGGGCGCACAACTCGCTCAAGACGGCCACGCCCGCCCGGGACGCGACCGTGCAGAGCGCACCGACCGAGGTCACGCTCGAATTCATGCAGCGACTCGACCCGGCGTTCACCACCATCGTGCTCACCGACGCCGGCAAGCGGAAGCTTGCTATCGGCGAACCCGTGGTCACCGGCGCGAAGAGCACGGTCCAGGTGACCGACACCCTGCCGAACGGGACATACACGGTCGCCTACCGGGTCGTCTCCGTCGACGGGCACCCGGTGCAGGGGTCCTATCCATTCACTGTGGCCGATCCGACGTCCAGCGCCGCGCCGGTCGCCAACGTCAGCGCGTCGGCGCCCGCCCCGTCCACCGCCGCCGCTAAGTCCGGCGGCGGTCCGAGCACCGGCGTACTCGCCGCTGCTGCCGCACTGGCCCTCCTCGTCCTGGTGGCGGCTGGGCTGCTGTGGCGGCGGGCGGCCCGGCGCTGATCCGACCCGCCCGCGTGCGGTCGGCTCGCCCCAACACCTCACCAAGCAAGGTCAACACGTGTCCGACACCGATCCACAGCAGTTCGCCACCGACGATCCGAGCGGTGCCCGCACCGTCGCCACCGCCTCGGTAATCCCGACCGGTCCAGCCCCGTCCGCCGCCCGAGACAAGGGTTCTCCGAGATCCGGCTGGTTGGTCACTGTCGTCGCCGTCGCGTCGGGGGTCACAGTGTTGGTGCTCGGCCTGCGGGTCGGGGGTGCGCTCACGGCCGCGATTCCGGGCCTCCCCGACGCGGGACCGATCACGACCAGGGCGCTACCCGTGTTCCGGCTGCTGTCCGACGGCCTGGCCACAGTCACCGTCGGCATGCTGGTGACCGCCGCGTTCCTATTGCCCGGCGACGGACGCAGCGTCTCGCCGCACGGCTACCTGCTGCTGCGGCGGGCCGGTGTCGCCGCGCTCGGTTGGTCGGCGGCGGCGCTGTCCCTGATCGCGCTGACCGCCTCGGACCTGCTCGGCCAACCACTGACGACGCTCGGGCCCGCGACCGTCGTCAGTTTCGCCACCACCATCTCGCAGGGCCAGTCGCTCACACTCCAGGCCGCACTGGCAGTGGTCGTGGCGCTGCTGGCCAGATCCGGGGTGTCCCGTGGGCTCGCCGCGACCGTCGCGGTCCTGGCCCTGGTGGCGGTGCTGCCCCCGGCCTTCACCGGGCACTCCGCCGGGGCCGGTAACCACCAGATCGCCGTCACCAGCCTGGCCCTGCACATCCTCGCCGCCGCGGTGTGGATCGGCGCCCTCATCGCCCTGCTGGTGGTACGACGCAGTCGGCTGCTGGCCGACGCCGCCGCCCGGTACAGCCGCCTCGCCCTGGGCTGCTTCGTCGCCGTGACTGTCAGCGGGGCGGCCAACGCCGCCGTCCGCCTCGGTACGGTCGACCAGCTCTGGCACTCCCGCTACGGCTGGTTGGTGCTCGGCAAGGTCACCGCACTGCTGATCCTCGGCGTGCTCGGCGCGGCACACCGCTCCCGCGCCCTGCCGGCGCTGCGCGCCGGACGGCGGTGGGCGTTCGGCCGCCTGGCCGCCGGTGAACTGATCGTCTTCGCGGCCACCGTGGGGTTGGCGGTGGCGCTCTCGCGCAGCCCCACTCCCGTCGCCGAATCCGGCACCGACGCCGACCCGATCACCGAGTTGCTCGGCTTCCCGATGCCCACCGCACCCACCGCTGGCAACCTGCTCGGGCAGCCGCTGCCGGACATGTTCTTCCTGACCCTCTGCGCTCTCGGCATCGCTGGTTACCTGGCCGGTGTGCGACGGATGCACATCGCCGGGAACCGTTGGCCGGTCGCCCGGACGGCAAGTTGGGTGGGCGGGCTGCTGCTGCTCGCCGCGACCACCAACCTCGGTGTCGCCCGCTACGCGTACGTGCTGTTCAGCGCGCACATGGCCCAGCACATGGTGCTGTCGATGCTGGTGCCGATCCTGCTGGTCGGCGGCGCACCTGTCACCCTCGCCCTGCGCACCCTGCGTCGACCCGCCGACCCGGGGGTACGCGGTGCCCGGGAGTGGCTGCTGATCGCTGTGCACAGCCGGCTCACGAAACTACTCACCCATCCGCTCGTCGCGCTGGGCATCTACACCGCCAGCCTGTTCGGCCTGTACTTCAGCGATCTGCTCGGCGTGCTGATGCGCTCCCACCTCGGTCACCTCGCGATGCTCACCCACTTCGTGGTCGCCGGCTATCTGCTGTTCTGGGTGCTCATCGGGGTCGACCCGGGCCGCCGACGCCTCCCCCATCCCCTGCTGGTGATCATCCACCTGGCGTCGATGATGGCGCACGGCTTCTTCGGCCTGGTCCTCATGCAGACGACCACAGTGATCGCCCCCGACTGGTACCTCGCCGTGCACCCCGGCTGGGCCTCGTCGCTGCTGGCCGATCAGAAACTCGGCGCCGGCATCGCCTGGGCGTTCGGCGAGCTGCCCGCCGTCGTCGTCATGATCGTCCTGATTCGCCAATGGATCCGCGCCGACAAACGTGAACAGGGCCGCCTCGACCGGGCCGCCGACCGGGCGGACGCCACCGGCGCGGAGGACGACCTCGCCCGCTACAACGCGTTCCTCGCCGCAGCCGGACGGACCGACAGCGATCCGCGCCGCACGGTGCGGCCGGACCAGCAGTGACACCGGAAACCCGATCTTCGGGAACCACCGGCATCTCTCCCCCGACTACCACTCAGGGCCGACGCGACACCCCACCGGGCGACCAGACCAGTACGGGAAACAGCTTCGGGTGCTTCCCGACTCTTCCGATCGGATCACCATGTCTCTCACCGAACTGTCCGGCACGCCGACGCCGGAGCCCGCCACTACCATCGAGAAACCGGCCCGACCCGCCCGGCGCGCGTCACCGTTCGGCGCGCTGCTGCTGCGGCTGCACTTCTACGCCGGCATCCTCGTCGCCCCGTTCCTGGTGGTCGCCGCACTGACCGGCCTGGCCTTCACCACAACCCCGCAACTCGACACCATCCTCTACGGCGACCAGCTGACCGTCGCTCAGGTGGGTGACCGCCAGCTCCCGCTGGCCGAGCAGATCGGGGCCGCGCGCAACGCGCACCCCGACGGCAGCATCACCACTGTGCAACCCGGTGACGGCGACCGGACCACGAAGGTGGTGTTCTCCCTTCCCGAGCTCGGCGAGAACCAGCACACCGTCTACATCAACCCGTACACCGGCGAGTCCCAGGGGCAGCTGACCACCTGGTTCGGGTCCACACCGGTCACCACCTGGCTGGACGACCTGCACCGCCACCTGCACCTGGGCACCGTGGGCGAGCACTACTCCGAACTGGCCGCGAGTTGGCTGTGGGTGATGGCGCTCGGCGGGGTCATCCTCTGGTGGCGTCGACGCGGCGCCGCCAAAGCCGCCGCCCGGCACCTGCTCGTGCCGAACCTGTCCACCGCCAAGGGTGTGCGCCGTACCCGGGGATGGCACGCCACCACCGGCATCTGGCTCACCGTCGGGCTGCTTTTCCTCTCCGTCACCGGCCTGACCTGGTCCCGCTACGCCGGCGCGAACTTCGCCGCCGGCCTCGACGCGCTGAGCGCCCGCACTCCGGAGATCTCCACCAGCCTCACCGCCGGTCCCCCCGCCCCTGCCGAGACCGGCGGCGGCCACGAGCACGGTGCCGCCGGGGCTGGCGGGGTCGTCGAGTCGGCGGCCTTCGATCGGGTCCTGGCGGTCGCTCGCGGCGCGGGCCTCTCCGGGCCGGTCGAGATCAGCCCCGCGCCGGAGCCGGGCTCTGCCTGGACCGTCACGCAGGTCGACAACACCTGGCCGGTCAAGAAGGACCGCATCGCCGTCGACCCGGCCTCCGACACGGTCACCGCCCGCAGCGACTTCGCCGACTGGCCCCTGCTGGCCAAACTGAGCGGCCTCGGCATCCAGGCCCACATGGGGATCCTCTTCGGCCTGGTCAACCAGATCCTGCTCGCCGCGCTCGCCCTCGGCCTGCTCTGTGTCATCTTCTGGGGCTACCGCATGTGGTGGCAACGCCGACCCACCCGCGCCGACCGCCGTGCGATCGCCGGCACCCCGCCAGCGCGCGGCGGCGTACGCGGGCTGCCGCTCTGGGCGCTGCTGATCGGCGTACCGGTGACAGTGGCGATCGGCTGGACGCTGCCCCTGTTCGGGCTCACACTGCTGGCCTTCCTCGTCATCGACGTGGTGGTGGGTGCGGTGTCTCGACGCCGACGACCTGCCGCGGTTCCCACCTCCCCGGCACCCGCGGGCGGCGTTTACAGGAGGACCAGCACAACGGCACCGAAACCAGTCGATCCGGGCAGCATGAGGCGTGCCCGCCCGACCATGTATTTCCGCCCCGTAGA
>NZ_JBEZGJ010000289.1:0-5783 GCF_040649965.1 Micromonospora sp. NPDC048843 | reverse complement strand
GACGCAGGCGCCACCGGCGCTCAGGGCGACGCAGGCGCACAAGGCGCGACCGGCGCCCAAGGCCCGCAAGGCGACGCAGGCGCACAAGGCGCGACCGGCGCCCAAGGCCCGCAAGGCGACGCAGGCGCACAAGGTGCCACGGGCGCCCAAGGCCCGCAAGGAGACACAGGCGCACAAGGCGTCCAAGGCTTCCAAGGCGCCACTGGCACCCAGGGCGCGCAAGGCGACGCAGGAGCGCAAGGCTTCCAAGGCGTCCAAGGTGCGCAGGGGGACGCAGGCGCCCAGGGCGCAACCGGTGCCCAGGGTTTCCAGGGCGCCCAGGGTGCACAGGGGGCCCAGGGAGACACGGGGGCACAAGGACTTCAGGGGGTGCCAGGACCGCAGGGCGCCACGGGCGCCCAAGGCCCGCAGGGCGTGGCTGGCAACGGAATCCAGGCCGCTTACATTCAGGGCCCGCTGACCGTGATCGCAGACACCCCTGTCGATTTCGGCTGCGAGCCTGGAGACATTGCTGTCGGAACCGGCTATCAACTCTCGGGTGCAGGCGTCAACCCGGTGCTCATCCAGCCGCTCACAACCAGCGGCTACCAGTTCACCTTCACCGGCGGGGGTGCCGATATCTGGGTCTCCTGCATTTCACTCGCCACACCGCTGATGTTGGGGGCTCCGTCCAACACGTCGGGCCGGGCGACGTCCAACAGTAGCGAGGCCAACCGGCCGAACAGCAGGTCGAACAGCCCCGTTACGGTCGAGGAGGAGTAATGAACATGCGTCAGATATTCGGGTCGCTCGCCTGCGGTGCGGTCCTGCTGACCGGAGTCACGGCATGCAGCAGCGACAAGCCTGCCGAGAAGCCGCAGACGAACAACGCCGGCAGCACCGACAAGACGAACGGCGGCACCGAAACGCCGGCTGATCTGCTCAAGCTCGGTCTTGAGCAGGGCCAGGCCGGTAACTTCGACGCGGCGAAGGCCACCTTCGAGAAACTGCTGGACGCCGAGGCCGACAACAAGTTCGCCTGGTTCAACCTGGGCTACATCGCCCAGTCGCGCAACCAGGCCGACGAGGCGATCAGCAACTACGACAAGGCGCTGGAGGCCGACGCCAACTACAAGCCGGCCCTCTACAACAAGGCCATCGTCCTGGAAGGTAAGGCACCGACCACGGCGATAGACATCTATCGCAAGATCGTGTCGATCGACAACAAGGCGTCGACCGCCTACCTGCGACTGGGCATGATGCTGTCCCAGTCCGGTGAGGACGCGACAGCGCGGGACGCGTTCAAGATGGCGATCCGTCTGGACAAGGGGCTCACCTCAGCGGTTCCAGCGAAGTACCGCCCGACCCCTACCTCTAAGTCCTCGACTCCAGCGGGTAGGTGATTGGCTCCATGCGCACACCTCGCGTAACGGTCTTCACTGGAAGCAACCGCACCCGCTTCATCGACGAGTGCTTCGAATCGCTCGTTGCGCAGACCTTCGTCGACTGGGAATGGGTGGTCGTCCTGAATCAGGGGTCGCGTTGGCGGCCCGAGAGGCATGACGACCGTATCCGGCTAATTGTCCAGGACAACCTGAACGGCGTCGGTGCCGTGAAGGGGTACGCCTGCGCCGAGGCTGCCGGTGACATCCTGGTCGAGCTTGACGACGACGACCTGCTCAGCAGCGACTGCCTGCAAGAGATCGTCGACGCCTTCGACGCCAACCCGGAGGTGGGGTTCGTCTACAGCGACACCGCGCAGATCCAGGAGGACGGCAGCCGCTCTGAGGACCGTTTCGCGAGTTCGTTCGGCTGGCGGCACTACGACGACAAGGTGGACGGCCGCGAGGTGCTGGTCTGCCGGGCGTTGCCGCCGACGCCACACAACGTGAGCTACATCTGGTACGCACCGAACCACGTACGGGCATTCCGTCGGGACATCTACGAGAAGGTCGGCGGGTACGACGAGTCGCTGGACGTCGCGGACGATGCCGACCTCATGGCTCGGATGTACCAGGTGAGCGAGTTCCATCACATTCAGAAATGCCTGTACCTCCAACGCATGCACACCAAGAACACACAGCGCATTCCAGATGTCAACGCTCGCATCCAGCAGCGCACGGTGGAGATCTACGACCGGAACATTCAACATAACGTGCTGGCCTGGTCTCGGCGGCAGGGGCTCCTGGCGCTCGACCTGGGCTCCGCGCACAACAAGCCGGAAGGGTATCTCGGCCTGGATTACCACGACGGGCAGGGCGTCGACATTGTTTGCGACATAACGAAAGGTGTCGACCTGCCGGACAACAGCGTCGGGGTCATTCGGGCGGTGGATTTCCTGGAACACATCCCGGACAAGATCGCGCTGTTCAACGAACTGTACCGACTGCTCGCACCGAACGGAATGTTGTTGTCGCTGACCCCCAGCACCGACGGCCGAGGCGCCTACCAGGACCCAACACACGTGGCGTTCTACAATGAGAACTCCTTTTGGTACTTCACAGACGCCAAATATTCGCGGTTCGTACCTGAAATCGAATGCCGATTCCAGGCGTCGCGGCTGGTCACGTACTTCCCGAGTGAATGGCACAAGGCCCACAACATCCCGTACGTCTCCGCGAATCTCATAGCGATCAAGGATGACGCCGTGCGCAACGGCGGCCTGCTGAACATATGACCGTCGCGCGGCGGGCGCTGCCAGGCGGCGCCTGCCGACCCCGGGTGGGTGGCCGGGCTGGGCCTCCACTACGTACTGTCCTCTCATGGTTGACACCGATGAGGCGATCCAGATCGCGATGCGATTCCTGGCCCGTCGCCTCGCGGAGCGTCAGGATCTGCGCGAACCACCGAGCGTGCAGGGGGTGAGCGTCGAGCAGGTGATGACCTTGACCGGCGCGAGGCCCTGTCACATCGTGAGTTTCGGATGGCCGCTGCGGGTGGCTGTCGATCAGGAAACGGGCGACGCGGACATGCTGCGGTAAGAGATGCCCGTCGGCGGTGACCGTCCTGGGCATCGGCTACTGGCACGTGGATGGCACGGACCACGCGTTAGGGGATCGAGGCCCTAAGCTGTCGCGGTGCATGAGCATGGCGTGATCGATCTCGACGAGCACAAGCATGTGCCGGCCGAATCGGGTGCCACCTCTACCCGTCGTGCGACCAAGAAGGCCCAACTGCGCCTCATCGCCGCCTTCCTGGTCGGCTTGTTGCTGGGCGGCGTCAGTGTCAACGAGTTGCGAGACCGTCGTGAGCAGCGGGAACGGGCCGCGTCGGTCAAACTCGTCGCCATACCGGGAGCGGCCCGTACCGACGGCGTCGTTACCAAGGGCGTCGCTGGGCTGGACGGGTCGGTGGAAGTGTCCAACTTTGGCCCTCTGCCGGTCACGATCCGTGCGGTGCACGCACAGACATCTGGCGTCCTGATTCAGGACACCGGCCAGTCCCAGTCGCTGCGCCCCGGGAGCACCCGCTGGCTCGACGTCAAGCTGCGGTTTCCAGTGCCCGCTCGAAGTCCGGGACGAGCCGCTGTCGATGGGCATCTCAGTAGAGACAGCCGACAGGAAAATCAGAGAGTTCCGCTACCCGGTAGCCCTGCACCGAAGCGGCTGGCACACCCACGCCGGGTTCCTGTGCTTGCAAGCAGGTCTGGACCGGTGAGATGTGACAGCGGGGCCAAGGGTTTGAGGGACGTCCGGCGGCGCTGTCGTGGACCTTGGGAAACGGCGAAGCCCAGGCCAATGACCTGGGCTTCCGTACCGAGCCGCCTGACGGAATCGAACCGTCGACCTACGCATTACGAGTGCGTCGCTCTAGCCGACTGAGCTAAGGCGGCAACGATCAGCAAGTGTACGGCACCCCGGCGGCACCGACCGAACGGGATACCCCCGCCGCGCTGGCCAGCACCAACCGGACATCGGCCGTCATCTGGACGCTTACCGGACAGCGGATGATTGGGTCCGGGACTACGCTGCGGCGGGTGAGTGACGAACGCGACCACCCCGAACGTCAGGACGAGACGACCGAACGCCCTGACCGCGCGCCGGCCGGTGAGCGCGCCGCCCACCGGCCGCGCAGCACCGACCCGCTGGAGTTGGGTTTCACGCCGCGCAAGCCGGTGCCGTGGCTGGCGCCGTTCCTGTTGATCAGCACCGGCATCCGGACGCTGCTGGCGGTGCTCTTCGGGGCGTACCTCGACAAGCGCGAGTTGCAGAACGCGTTCGGCGACGGCGTCTTCCGCCAGGTCGGGCCGGACGGCGGGCTGTGGCTCGACTACGTGGCCGACCTCGGTGACGGCTTCAACGCCACCTACTCGGTGGCGTACCTGCTGGCGCAGCCCGAGCTGACCGTCGACGGGCACCGCCTGCCCCGGGCGCAGACCCTGGTGATGGGCGGCGACCAGGTGTACCCGTCGGCGGCCTACGCCGCCTACGAGGACCGGTGCAAGGGCCCCTACCAGGCCGCCCTGCCGGTGGCGCCGGCCGAGAAGCCGACGCTCTTCGCGGTACCGGGCAACCACGACTGGTACGACGGCCTCACCGCATTCCTGCGGTTGTTCGTCCGCTCCCGGGACCGCAACTTCGCGGGCTGGGGCACCGGGCAGTCCCGGTCGTACTTCGCTGTGGAGTTGCCGGCCGGCTGGTGGTTGCTCGGCGTGGACGACCAGTCCGGCTCGTACCTGGACGACCCGCAACTGGCCTACTTCGACGAGGTGGCCCGGCGGCTCGGGCCGGAGTGCAAGGTGATCATCGCGGCGCCGGCACCGACCTGGGTCAAGGCCGCCGACAACCCCACGGCGTACGACTCGATCGACTACTTCATCCGCACCATCATCGACCCCACCGGGGCGCGAGTGCGGCTGTTGCTCTCCGGGGACCTGCACCACTACGCCCGCTACTCCGGGCCGGACCGGCAGCTGATCACCTGCGGTGGTGGCGGCGCGTACCTCTACCCCACGCACAAGCTGCCGGAGCGCATCGAGGTGCCACCGCGGGACACGCTGGCCCGCAAGGCCAGCTCCGCCCAGCCGTACGACCTGGTGGCCCGCTACCCGGACGCCGCGCGGTCGCGCCGCTACGGCTGGGGCATCTTCCCCCGGTTGCCGTTCCGCAATCCCGGCTTCACCACGTTGCTCGGCACCCTGCACACACTGCTGATGCTGGCCATGGCCGGTGCGACGGCGAACTGGGCCGACAGCACCAACCAGCGGCTGTTCAGCGTCCCGCTGGTGGTTATGGTGCTCGTGACGGTGATCGCGGCGGCCCTGTTCGCCAAGCCGCCGAGCGCGAGCGGCAAACGCCATGCGCGGCACTGGATCCTCGGTGTCGGCCACGGCGTGGCGCAGGTGGCGCTGGGGGCGGCCGGCACCTGGGTCTGGTTGGCGCTGCCGTTCTACGACTGGCCGTGGCCGCTGCCGGCGGTCGCGGCGGCGGTGCTCTACGGCCCGGTGATCGGTCTGGTGGCCAGCCAACTGGTCGCGGCGTACCTGCTGGTGGCGGGCTCTTTCGGAGTGAACGTCAATGAACTCTTCGCCGGACAGGGCATCGAGGATTCGAAGTCGTTCCTGCGACTGCGCATCGACCCGGACGGCACGTTGACCATCTACCCGCTCGGGGTGGACCGGGTCTCCCGCGACTGGCGGGTGAACCCCGACCAGTCCCCGACCCAGAGTTGGCTGATCCCCAAGTCCCCCCTAACCCCCCACCTAACCGAACCCCCCACAGTCCGGCCGTGCCCGGCGCGGGCGGGGGCGGCGGCGCCGCCGGGGGCCGCGGAGGGGGGGGGGGCCGGGGGGCGGCCCGGGGGGC
>NZ_JBEZGJ010000288.1:0-5979 GCF_040649965.1 Micromonospora sp. NPDC048843 | reverse complement strand
GCGACGGCAGGATGGACAGATCTGACGGCTGCGTGGACGCCTGCACTGTCTTGGGATATCACGATCCGCAGTGTGACGAGTCGTTCCCGAGCCATTGCATTCCTTCTGGGCGCCGTGGCTGAGCCAGCCGTACGTCTCTTCACCGTAATGCTTCGGCAAAGTCTTGATCTTCGTGAGCTTCAGACGCAGACAACAGACGTCACAGTGGGCCAAGGGTAGCGACCTCCCGTGGCGGACGCTCCTGGCACCGATCGGCGTCCAGAGGGGATTTGCCACTGCATTCGCTGTAACGCTTCAGGGCTGATGCGCGGGGCAGCCATGAGCGGATGCTGCCCGAGGCCCGATCGAGGTCCCCTCTACTCAGGGGCAACGCATGTTGGGTCATGCACGGAAAGTATCGATCAGAGTGCGCAGGGTCAAGTGGAGTGATGCTCGACGCGAAGCAGGTGCGGGTCGCATCGAGGCCCGCCCTAGCCTGGTATGCCAGCCTGCTCGTCAGGGCATATGACGACGCCATGACTGTCTACCGCAGCTCCGACACCGCAGCGGTCGGGCGACTCATCCGGATCCAGACCCTCGCCGTGGCGGTGCGAGCGCAGATCCGCGCGTTGCAGGAACACCGCGTTACATCGCGCTGATCGGCGCTGGATGCTCTGGCGCTGCGCGCGGTTGTGGTGAATTTCAGAGTTTGACGAAGGCGGTGAACCTCGTGCGCTCACTACCGAAGAACGCGAGCGGTACGGGTTGCCGTCAACGCCGGCCGACTGAAATTCACCAGGACCCAAGCGATGGGGCTCCCGCTTGATGCCTGCACGTTCATTTCGGTCGGTCGATAACTGAGCCAGCTGGCTGGCAAGCTTGGACCCTACGCGTCCCAGCTTTGATTCATGCTCACGCACGGTAATGAGCGCGCGAGGTTGAGTCAAAGCTGGCCGTGCCGTAATCTATAAGCATGTGCACCCGTAATGGAGCACAGGTGATACGTGCAAGAGTTCGAATCCCCCCTCGGACACAAAATCTCAGCATCCATGCTGTGTATCGCGTACTGGTGGTCGAGCGCGCTTGACCACGCAAATCTGATCTCAGCGACGCCCTCGACCGAGCCTGTCTCGATCGGGGGCGGTTGTCGTGGCTGAGCATTCTGTGGCTCCCGTTATTCCGCCCGTGCTGCTGTCGGACCGACAGCAGCACGGGCAGCGTCAGTCGCGTGGCGGCACGATGCTGTACGGCTGTGTCACTGGGAGGCAGCGGGCCGAGCGTTCCATGGCCGCGAGATGCGTTGGCGATGACGGCTGCGCGTTTCGCATCAACGAGCGGTTCGCCGACCGAACGTTCGACGGTTACCGGACGATGTTGGCCGCAGGCGCTGGTGGGAACGGTTGACGCAGCGTCGGGCCGATGGCCGTGACCAGCGCTCGGCAATGGGATGTGGTGCTCGGTGAGGGCCTTGCAATAACGTTCGTCCCGCGGACCGCGTCGAGCTGACGCACTCGACGGCAAACGTCGCGCCCTGCCGGGTGGCGCGGCACGCCGGCTTCACCGCCGCTGCGGTACGAACCGCAGCGAGGCCCGCCATGCGGACGGCTCGCACGACATGTACCTACTTGCCCGCATCGCCAGCGTCGGCTGATGGCTGACAGCTCATCAAGCGCGGCGAGTCAGGCGCGGCGGATCGGCTCCCGCTGCCACCAGGTGAGACACCGCCAGAGCCATTCGAGCGGGCCGTACCGGAAGGACCGTAGCCAGAGCACGCTGAAAATCGCCTGCACGACCCCGATCGCCAAGCCCAGTCCGACCACGGCGCCGTAGGAGGATCGGGAGCCGATGTCGAGCAGCGCATCACCGGTCACGATCAGGAACGACGCGGCGACGTAGTTGGTGAGCGCCACCCGACCGAGCGGCGATAGCAGCGCGCCGAGCGGGCGTCGCAGGGCGGTTCGCATCAGCAGCAGGAACCCGACGGTGAAGAGGAAGGCGAAGGCGAGCCCGGCCGGCAGGATCCGGTAGTTGGCGGTTGGGCCGACTCCAGCCCGGAACTGCAACCACCCAGTCACCGCGGCGACCGGCACCGCGACGGCGAGTGCGACCGCGAGTTGCCGGCCCCGCGACGGCAGCGTGTCCGGGATGTCGTACTCCGCGATTGCCAGGCCGAGCAGGAAGAGGCCCGGGATGATGAAGAGACCGTTGAAGGTCAGCGCGGCGGCGAGGGTCAACACGATGCCCAGCCCGAGCGCCCAGCGGCGGGACAGGTACGACGCCGGCAGGAGCACGACCAGCCCGAACACGGCGTAGAACTTCAGCACTTCGCCGGGCTGGATCAGGGTGTGCAGCGCGCCGAAGAGGCCCAGCCAGAGCAGCCGGCGCAGCAGCACCAGCCGGGGGCGATCGGTGCGCCGAGCCGCCGTACGCAGGAAAAGCGAGAAGCTGATCCCGAAGAGCAGCGAGAAGATCGGGAAAGGCCGTTGTACGAAGAGCAGCTCCCAGACGTACGCGCCGAGGTGCTCACCGGCCGGTCCGGAAACCCGGGTCAGGTGGGTCATCTGGACGATGTTGAACATGACGATGCCGAGGAGCGCGAGCCCACGCAGCGCGTCAAGTTCGTCGATGCGGTGGGGCCCAGCCGGTTGCGCCACGGGATCGGTCGAGTGTGCCATCCGGCAATGCCACCGCAGTCGTACCCGGTCGGGACAGGCCCGGAGGTCGCCTCCGCAACCTTCCTTCGTCGCGTTCTCCGGTCCCTTCGTTGGTACTCATGCCGCTCGCCGCGCCGATCCGGGCCAGCCCGGCTAACCTGCAACGCATGAGCGCGGTGGACCGCCGAAAGGTGCCGCCACTCGCCGTCGACGTGCTGCTGGTCGTCCTCGCGGCGGCGGCCGGCGTGGCCCGTGAGGTCGCTTTCCCGAGCGCCGGTTCGAGGCATCTCCCGGCCCTGGTCTGGGTCTGCGCGGCGGCGCAGGTCGGCGCGGCGGCCACCCTGCTGCTGCGCCGACGCCGGCCGTACTCGATGGCCCTGGTTATTGCCGGCGTCAGCCTGCTGGTGCCAGCGTCGGCGGTCTTCCTCGCGCCGTACGCGCTGATCGTCTACGGACGCGACCGTCGGCGGTCCTGGGCGGTGATCGCGGTGCTCGGGGTGTGCTGGCTGCTCGGCGCGCGGCTCTGGACGGTTGACGACCCGTTCAGCGGGCCCGGACTGCTGGCCATCTCGGCCCTGCTCGGCCTCTACGTGAGTGCCCGCCGCCGGCTCGTCGCGGAGCTGCTCGACCGCGCCGAACGCGCCGAGCGGGAGCGGCTGCTCCTTGCCGAGCAGGCCCGTAGCGACGAGCGGCTCCGGATCGCCGGCGAGATGCACGACGTGGTGACCCACCGGATCAACCTGATGGTGCTGCACGCCGGGGCGCTGGGCACCAGCGCGACGGATCCCGCTGTTCGCAGCGCCGCCGAAGAGCTGCGGACGACGGGCTGCCAGGCGCTGGCCGAGCTGCGCGACCTGGTCGGTGTGCTGAGGCATGGCGACCCACCGACAACCCGCGTCGCAGCGGAGGACCGGGCTGCGGAGGGCGACCTGAACGATCTCGTGACCGACTCGCGCGCGGTCGGTCTGCCGGTCCGTCTCGACGAGGAGGGTGACCCGTCAGCACTGGCACCGGCCGTGCGGCGCACCCTCTTTCGGGTGGTACAGGAATCCCTGACGAACGTCCACAAGCACGCGCCGGGCTCGCAGGTGACCGTGTTGATCCGCTATCAGCCGGATCTGGTCCGCGCGACCGTGACCAACGACCGGCCCGACCGTGCCCCCGACCCGGACCTCGCCGCCGCCGGCGGAGGCTCCGGCCTGGCTGGCCTGCGGAGTCGGGTCGACGTGCTGGGCGGCACCCTGGCCGCGGCGGTGACCCCGGAGGGCGGCTTCGCGGTGCGGGCCACCCTGCCCGGGCACGTGCCGACCACCGCCACGCGATGATCCGGATCCTGCTCGTCGACGACGAACGGATGGTCTGCGCCTACCTGCGGACGATTCTCGAAGCAGCCCCGGACGTCGAGGTCGTCGGCGAGGCGTACGACGGCGCAGAGGCCGTGGAGGCGGTGACCCGGTACCGGCCGAACCTGGTCCTGATGGACCTGCGGATGCCGGGCGTCGACGGGCTCACCGCCATCGAGCACCTCACCCGGGCCTCGGCGCCGCCGAGGATCGTCGCGCTGACCACGTTCGACCTCGACGAGTACGTGCTTCGGGCGATGCGGGCGGGTGCCGTCGGTTTCCTGCTCAAGTCGACGGCGCCGGAGGATCTCGTCAACTTGGTACGGGTCGCCGCCGCCGGGCACACGGTGCTGTCCCCGACCGCGACCCAGCGGCTGGTGGCGAGCCGGCACGACGGAGAACGGGTCCGCGAATTGGTCGCCACGCTCACAACCCGGGAGGTCGAGGTCCTCGGCTGTCTCGGCGCCGGCCGCTCCAACCAGCAGATCGCCCGACGACTGCACCTCTCCGAGGCGACGGTCAAGGGGTACGTCTCTCGACTGTTGGAGAAGCTCGGCTGCGACAACCGCACCCAGGCGGGCCTGCTGGCGCACCGGGCCGGCATCCCGGCGAACTGAGAGCACCCGGCTCAGTTGGGCAGCATGAACCGCGTCCAGTACCCGCCCACATCTGGCGCACCCAAGACGGGCGGCCGTTCGGCGTACTTGACGAGCCTCACGGAAGAGCGGCGAGGGCCTCGACCTGTGGTGATGCGGTCAAGCGGTGCGGCGTGACCTATCAGTAGAGGTCGGAGTGGTCCGGTGTTGCTGCACCCGGGATGGCTGGTGTCGGCCGGCGTCTCGGTTCGCCTACGGCTACGTCTGCGCGTTTACCGTAGATCGATGTGAAGCGTTGCGGGGTGAGCTCGCCAGCGTTCGCCGCAGTTCCCTCGTCTGAGGCATCGATCCCACGGGCAGCGCCCTGACCAGGCCCTTCAGCCTGAAGACCTCTTCGGCGAATCTGGCAAGAGCCAGAGGGCCTGATCTGCTGAAACGCGGGTTGGGCGCGCCGGCCCAACGTGAATGCTGTCTGGCTGCCGTTGAGCGGGAAGCTGCGCTATCCACTCTTCTGCCTGCTCGGCGCTTTGGCCGCTACCGATCAGCTATGGGCGGGCTGTCCGTTGTCCTGCGGGCGGCAGGACTGCCGTGCGTGCCTTGACAGGAAGGCGGAGCAGCAGGACAGTCGACATGCGTCATAGACGTTCATCTTTCTACGGCGAGGTGTGCCATGCGGAAGTCGCTGACTGCTGTGGCCGCCATCGCTGTTGCCATGGTCGCCATGATGGCCGCGATCTCACACGCCAGTGCGGCGAACGCGGCGGCCGGCTGTCGGGTGAACTACGTCGTCACCAGCCAGTGGACCGGTGGTTTCCACGCCGACATCGCGGTCACCAACTTGGGTGACCTAGTCAACGGGTGGACGCTGCGGTTCGCGTTCCCTGCAGTCGACCAGCGGCTCACGCAAACCTGGAGCGCCACCTGGGCGCAGGCGGGCCAGCAGGTCAGCGCGACCAATCTGGGCTGGAACGCGACCCTGGGCACCAATGGCTCCGCGAACATCGGTTTCGTTGGCGCCTGGTCGGGCAGCAACCCCATACCGGCGTCGTTCACGCTCAACGGCGTCACGTGCACCGGCGGCGTCCTGCCCAGCATGACGCCGACCCGGACGGGCACACCGCCGGTCGCTGACTACCCGGCGATCGTCACCTGGCTCAGCCCGACCGCCGGCGCGGTGTACACCACGCCGGGTACCGTCCCGCTGGCGGCGGCCGCGACCGTGGGAGGCGGACACAGCATCACCTCGGTGTCGTTCCGGGTGGACGGCGTCACGGTGGCCCGGGGGGTGAGGACGACCGGTGACCGGTTCGAGGCGCTGTGGACACCACCGATCGGGGAGCCCGGCACCAGCACCACCTTCGTGCTGTACGTCTCGGCCGGCACCGACCAGTCGCTGCCTGGCGCTGC
>NZ_JBEZGJ010000287.1:0-6055 GCF_040649965.1 Micromonospora sp. NPDC048843 | reverse complement strand
GGGCCCTCGCCCGACCCGCAATCTGCGGGGGGGGGGGTCGCCGCCCCCCCCCCCCCGCCCCGCCGAACACGCACCGAAAGGTCAGCGCGCGGCGGCCGGCACCTTACGGCTGGCCCGCGCCTTGGTCACACCGTTGGCCTTGGCGGCCCGGGTGGTGGCGGCAGCCGCACCCTTGGCCTTGCCGTCGAGCTTGAGCACCTGGCGCAGGAACTCGCCGGTGTGGCTCTCGGCCACCTCGGCGACCTCCTCGGGGGTGCCGGTGGCGAGCACTGTGCCGCCACGGTGGCCACCCTCGGGACCCATGTCGATCAGCCAGTCCGCGGTCTTGATCACGTCGAGGTTGTGCTCGATCGTGATCACCGTGTTGCCCTTGTCGACCAGCCCTTCCAGCACCATCAGCAGCTTGCGGATGTCCTCGAAGTGCAGACCGGTGGTCGGCTCGTCGAGCACGTAGACCGTCCGCCCGGTGGAGCGCTTCTGCAACTCGGAGGCGAGCTTGACCCGCTGCGCCTCACCGCCGGAGAGGGTCGGCGCGGGCTGGCCGAGGCGGACGTAGCCCAGGCCGACGTCGACAAGGGTCTTCAGGTGCCGGTGGATGGCCGGGATGGCGGAGAAGAACTCGGCGGCCTCCTCGATCGGCATCTCCAGCACGTCCGAGACGGTCTTGCCCTTGTAGTGAACCTCCAGGGTCTCCCGGTTGTACCGGGCGCCCTTGCAGACCTCGCAGGGGACGTACACGTCGGGGAGGAAGTTCATCTCGATCTTGATGGTGCCGTCACCCGAGCACGCCTCGCAGCGCCCGCCCTTGACGTTGAAGGAGAACCGACCCGGACCGTACCCGCGCACCTTCGCCTCGGTGGTCTCGGCGAAGAGCTTGCGGACGTGGTCCCAGACGCCGGTGTAGGTGGCCGGGTTGGAACGCGGCGTGCGGCCGATCGGCGACTGGTCCACGCCGACGACCTTGTCCACGTGCTCCAGCCCGGAGACCCGGGTGTGCCGGCCGGGCACCAGCCGGGCGCCGTTGATCTGGTTGGCCAGCACCGCGTACAGGATGTCGTTGACCAGCGTCGACTTGCCCGAGCCGCTGACCCCGGTGACCGCGATCAGCTGGCCCAGCGGGAACGAGACGGTCAGGTTGCGCAGGTTGTGCTCCCGCGCGCCGTGCACCACCAACTCGCGGGCCGGGTCCTGCGGGCGGCGGCCCGTCGGGGTCGGGATCGACCGCCGACCGGACAGGTACGCCCCGGTGATCGACTCCTTGTTCTTCAGCAACGCCGGCACCGAGCCGCTGTGCACGATCTTGCCGCCGTGCTCACCCGCGCCGGGGCCGATGTCGACGATCCAGTCGGCGGTGCGGATGGTGTCCTCGTCGTGCTCCACCACGATCAGCGTGTTGCCGAGCCCGCGCAGCCGGATCAGGGTCTCGATCAGCCGGTGGTTGTCGCGCTGGTGCAGCCCGATCGACGGCTCGTCGAGCACGTAGAGAACGCCCACCAGGCCCGAGCCGATCTGGGTGGCCAGCCGGATGCGCTGTGCCTCACCGCCGGAGAGCGTGCCGGCCGGGCGGTCCAGGGAGAGGTAGTCCAGGCCGACGTCGAGCAGGAACCGCAGCCGGGCGTTGATCTCCTTGAGGACCCGCTCGGCGATCATCTTCTGCCGGTCGGTCAGCTCGATGCCGGCGAGCAGGTCGGCGCACTCCCCCACTGACAGGTTGCAGACCTCGGCGATGCTCTTGCCGGCCAGCGTGACAGCGAGCACCTCGGGCTTGAGCCGGGCACCGCCGCAGGCCGCGCACGGCACGTCGCGCATGTAGCCCTCGTACTTGTCGCGGGACCACTCGGACTCGGTGTCGGAGTGCCGGCGCTCGATCCACTGCACCACGCCCTCGAAGCCGGTGTAGTAGGAGCGCTCACGGCCGTACTTGTTGCGGTAGCGCACGTGCACCTGGTCGTCGGAGCCGTGCAGGATCGTCTTCTGCGCCCGCGCCGGCAACGCCCGCCACGGGGTGTCGATGTCGAAGTGCTGGGCCTCGCCGAGCGCCTCCAGCAGGCGCAGGAAGTATTCCAGGTTGTGCCCGGTGGACCAGGGCTGGATGGCGCCCTCACGCAGGCTGCGCTCCGGGTCGGGGACCAGCAGCTCCGGGTCGACCTCCTTCTTGGTGCCCAGGCCGGTGCACTCCGGGCAGGCGCCGTAGGGCGCGTTGAAGGAGAAGACCCGAGGCTCGAGATCCTCGATGGCGAGCGGGTGGTCGTTGGGGCAGGCCAGGTGCTCGGAGTAGCGGCGCTCGCGGTCCGGGTCGTCCTCGGGAAGGTCGACGAAGTCGAGCAGGACCAGGCCGCTGGACAGGCCCAGGGCGGCCTCGACCGAGTCGGTGAGCCGCTGCTTGGCGCTCGGCTTGACGGTGAGCCGGTCGATCACCACCTCGATGGTGTGCTTCTCCTGCTTCTTGAGCTTCGGCGGCTCGGTCAGCGGGTGCACCACGCCGTCGACCCGGGCCCGGGCGTAGCCCTTGGCCTGGAGCTCCGCGAAGAGGTCGACGTATTCGCCCTTGCGGCCACGGACGACCGGGGCGAGCACCATGAACTTGGTGCCCTCGGCCATGGCGAGGACCCGGTCGACGATCTGCTGCGGGCTCTGCCGGGAGATGCGCTCACCACAGACCGGACAGTGCGGCTCACCGATGCGGGCGTAGAGCAGACGCAGGTAGTCGTAGACCTCGGTGATGGTGCCGACTGTCGAGCGCGGGTTACGCGAGGTGGATTTCTGGTCGATCGAGACGGCAGGGCTCAGGCCCTCGATGAAGTCGACGTCTGGCTTGTCCATCTGGCCGAGGAACTGCCTGGCGTACGACGAGAGCGACTCGACGTAGCGGCGCTGCCCCTCGGCGAAGATCGTGTCGAAGGCCAGGCTCGACTTGCCCGACCCGGACAGCCCGGTGAACACGATGAGTGCGTCCCGGGGCAGGTCGAGACTGACGTCACGCAGGTTGTGCTCGCGCGCGCCACGGATGATCAGTCGGTCGGCCACGGTGCGTGTACTCCCGGGAGAAGACGAAGCGAAGGATCTGTCCCGCTCTGGGTGGTCTTGAGCGGTCGTGCGGGCGCGGAAAACACGCCTCGGCAACTCTAGCCCCGAGGTACGACAGTTTCCCCCGCCCGCACATTCCCCCAGCTCAGCCCGGTCGGCCGCGCCGCCCACAAGCCCCGCGTAAGCGCCGCCCACAAGCCCCGCGTAAGCGCCGCCCACAAGCCCGCGTACGTGGGGCCGGCGAGCGCCCGGTCAGAAGCCCCCGGGCGCCGGCGGACGCGCGGCCCGACGCCGCGCCGAACGCCACCCGCCGCGTCGCTCCGCGGCCACCCGGGCCTCCCGGCGTCGGCTCTCGTGGGCCACCTCACCCTGCAGCCGCCGCCAGCTCTCCCACCGACGGGTGGAGAGCTCGCCGGTGTGCAGTGCCTCCCGGACCGCGCAGGCCGGCTCGCCGTCGTGGCCGCAGTCGGCGTACCGGCAACCCTCGGCCAGCCCGGCGATGTCGGCGAACGCCCGGTCGAGCCCGGCCGCGCCGTCGAGCAGGCCGACCGCCCGGACACCGGGCGTGTCGATCACCGCACCGCCACCGGGGATGGGTACGAGGGCCCGCCAGGTGGTGGTGTGCCGACCCTTGCCGTCGACGCGCCGGATCGCCTGGGTGGGCATCATCACCGCCCCGACGAGGGCGTTGACCAGGCTCGACTTGCCCGCACCGGACGGGCCGAGCAGGCCGAGCGTGCGGCCGGGCGTCACCTCGGCGCGCAGCGGTTCCAGCCCGAGGCCACGTTCGGCGCTGACCGGCAGCACCCGCACCCCGGGGGCGACGGCGGCCAGCTGGCGGGCCAGCGCGGCCGGGTCGGCCGCGAGGTCCGCCTTGGTCAGTACGACAAGTGGCCGGGCGCCGGACTCGTGGGCCAGGGCGAGCAGCCGCTCGATCCGGCCCACGTCCGGCTCGGGGTGCACCGGCTCCACCACTGCGGCGGCGTCGAGGTTGGCGGCCAGCACCTGACCGCTGGCGTCCTTGCCGGCGGTACGCCGGATCAGCGCGCCTCGCCGGGGCAGCACCGCCTCCACTGTGACGCGGCGGTCCGGCCAGTGGGTGAGCAGCACCCAGTCCCCGGCGCAGGGCAGCGCGGACGGGTCCCGTGCGGCGACTGTCAGCACCGCCCCACCCAGGCTGGCCCGGACCGGGCCGACTGCGGTGAGCACGGTGCAGACCCCTCGGTCCACCCGGGCCACCCGACCCGGCTGGTGCTCGCCGCGGCGCGCGGCGTACGCCGTCCGCTCGGCGTCCCAGCCGAGGGCGGTCAGATCGATCGTCATGGCATCCTCATCGGTGTCGAAGCTGGTGATGGCGGAACACGCGTGCCACGTCCGGCATGATCACCACCTCCGTCCGATGTCCCGGTGCCGCGTCTGCCGCTGACGGTAGGTCCCGCACCGACGCGCCGAAAGCGATTTCCCCGGCGACGGCGCGACGGCGGACCGCTAGGGTCGACGGGTGACCACGGATCCGCTGTTGCTGATGGGCGAGGTGGACGCGGCCACCAGCCGACTACTGCGTACCGCCGCCTCTTTCGACGCGGCGGACCTGGCCGCCGCGTCGCTGCTGCCGGGCTGGACACGCGGCCACGTGCTGGCGCATGTGGCGCGCAACGCGGACGGTTTCGTCAACCTGCTCACCGCGGCCCGCACCGGGGCGGCGCTACCGATGTACGCCTCGCTGGACGCCCGCAACGCGGACATCGAAGCCGGTTCGGACCGGCCACCGGCCGCGCACCTGGACGACCTGCGACGCACCGCGGACCTGTTCTCCGAGGCGGTCGCGGCGATGCCGGCCGACGCCTGGGCGGCGACGGTGCAGGCGCGTAAGGGCCCCTGGCCGGCGGCGCTGCTGGTCTGGGGTCGGCTGCGGGAGATCGAGGTACATCACCTCGATCTGGCCGCCGACTACCGGGCCGCGAACTGGTCGGAGACATTCGCCCACCGTCTGCTGCGAGAGGCTGCCGGCCATCACGCCATGAGGCCGACACCGCCGTCGATGGTGCTGCGCCTCGACGGCAGCGAGCACGAGGTGGTGATCGGGGAGCGCGTGGACGCCCCGGTCGTCGCCGGCCCCGCCCCCGACCTCGCCGCCTGGCTGATCGGCCGCGCCGACGGCGCCCTGCTCTCCGTCACTCCTGACGGTCCCCTGCCTACTCCACCGGAATGGATATAGAAACGTCATGACATACAGCGGAGACGTCACGCACGGCGGCGCACCGGCGGTTCGGGAGCTGGACGGGCTGACCATCAGCAAGCTGTCGGTGGGTCCGATGGACAACAACGCCTACCTGCTGCGCTGCACGGGCACCGGTGATCAGGTGCTGATCGACGCCGCCAACGAGGCGCCCCGGCTGCTCGAACTGATCGGTGACGGTGGGCTCACCTCGGTGGTGACTACCCACCAGCACATGGATCACTGGGTGGCACTGGAGGAGGTCGTCGCCAAGACCGGCGCCCGGGCGTTGGTGCACGCCGATGACGCGTCGGGGTTGCCGATCGAGGCGGAGCGGCTGGCCGACGGCGACACGGTGGCGGTCGGCGACTGCGCGCTGGAGGTCATCCACATCAAGGGGCACACCCCGGGTTCGATCGCGCTGCTCTACCGCGACCCGGCCGGCACCCCGCACCTGTTCACCGGCGACAGTCTCTTCCCCGGTGGGGTGGGTAACACCGACAAGGACCCGGAGCGCTTCGCGGCGCTGATCGGCGACGTCGAGCACAAGCTGTTCGACCAACTCCCGGACGACACCTGGTTCTACCCGGGCCACGGCAAGGACAGCACCCTGGGCGCCGAGCGCCCCGCCCTCCCCCAGTGGAAAGCCAGAGGCTGGTAACCCACTCCCAAGATCAAACCCACCGGCGAAGGCGGCACCCTCGCACAAACCGGAACCACGACGGGGGTCCGTCCCCGCCGCACCGTGCGATGCGGGGAAAGATGAGAGGACTCTCGACATGACGTCGACGCTCGTCGCCTCCGGCATCG
>NZ_JBEZGJ010000286.1:0-6105 GCF_040649965.1 Micromonospora sp. NPDC048843 | reverse complement strand
AGAGCAGGTAGTTCAGCGAGGCGATCGGCTGCCGCCAGGGGATGGCCCGGGTCACCTTCAGCCACTTGTCCACGTTTGTGGACGCCGGGCCAGGTCGGCTGCCGGATCAGCGGCGGCCGAAGACCTTGCGGCTGGAGCCGAGGCGCAGCAGCACCGTCTCGCCGGTGGCGTCCTTGACCCCGTCGTTGTCGGTGATCGCGTACACCTCGCCGTTGCCGGCCACTGTCAGACCCTCCAGCTTCTCCTGCGTCCATCCGTTTGTGGCGCGCAGCGCGGGCAGCACGTCGACGGCGAGCGTCTTCGGCAGCACTGTCAGCGGCCCGGTGGCCGCCGCACCGGGCAGTGGCACCGTGTAGATCCGCTTCACAGCGGCGGCCGGGCCGTTCAGCTTGTCCCGTTCGATGACCGCGAGCCGGTCGCCGACGACGGTGATCTCGGAGAGGCCCATCCAGTCGCCAGCCACTGTGGTGGTCCCCAACTGGTAGCCGAACCAACTCCAGGTGCCCGCCGCGACGTCGTAGCGGCCGAGCCGGACGATGCCGACCGGGTCGGTGCTCAACTCCCGCTGCACGGCCACCCAGACGATCTCCCGGCCCTGCCGGTCGCTGGTAGCGGTGACGCCCTCCAGGCCCTGCTTGCCGAGGCCGGCGGCGACCTCGGCGGGCAGTGCGACGGTCTGCCGGGTCACCCCGGCGGCGTCGAGCCGGACCAGCTTGTTCTCCGCGCCCTTGGCACCCTCCACGGCGAGCCAGAAGCCGCCCTGCGGGCGGGCGAAGATGCCCTCCGCGTCGTATCCGACCGGAGCGCCGGCCGCGTCCCGCACCGGCAGTGCGCCGGTGATCACGGCCGGCGTCCGCTTCGCGTCGATGTTGAGGATCCGGGTCTGGCCGTACGCCGCGTCGGTGACGCTGTAGAGCTGGTCCCGCTTGCCCGGTGCGGCGCTCAGCGCGCCGAGTGCTCCCCAACCGGTCGGGGTGCCGGCCCGGTCGGTGCCGGAGACGATGCTCGGGAACGCCGGGGTGGTCCTGCCGAGTTGGAAGAGCGACACCGAGGCCCGGACGTTGACGGCGGCGTCGTCCTCCTCGCTGGAGACCGCGAGCAGCCCGCGCGACGGGATGGGCAGCAGCCCTTCCGGCCCGTTGGTGGTCGGCAGCACCTGCCGGAAGACCGGCCGGGTGGGGTCGTCCAGGTCGTAGACGGCGACGAAGTTGCTCCGCTCCGAGCCGACGAACGCGTACCGGACGCCGTCGTACTCGGCGACGGCCACGCCCTCCGGCTCGGTGCCCTTCTTGCCGGCCCGGTCCTCGTTGTGCAGCCCGTATGTGACGGCGAGCCGCTCGAAGGTGTTGCCGGCGTCCCAGGCGACGCGTCCGCTGCGGCTGTCGAAGACCGACCAGCCACGGGTGCCGCCGTGCCAGTCGCCCTCGTTGGCAGTGGCGAGATAGCGGTCGTCGACCCAGGCCACCGCGTCCGGCTCGCGCGGCACGTCGGTGATGCCGCCGGTCAGGTCGATGACACCGTCCTTCTTGGTGTCGATGCCGCTGATGGTGGCGGTGCCGGCGCTGAACACAGTGGTGAGCCGGCCGGTGGGTAGGTCGATCAGGGCGACGCCGTTGTTCTCCTGGAGCGTCACTGCCAACTGGTTGCGGCTGTTGATCGAGACGTACTCCGGCTCGGGGTCGGTCGGCGCGGCGAGACCCGCCTGCACCAGCGCGGGCAGCGCACTGCCGTCGGCAGCGGTCAGCGCGACCGGCCGCAGCCGCCAACCGGCCGGAGACTTCCCGGCCAGGTCGACGATCTGCACGAACCCGGCGGGCGCCTGGGGCAGGTCGCCCTCCTCACCGCCGGGTGGGGTGGCCTCCTCGTCGCGCTCGTTCTCGATGGCGATCGCGGCGTACCGCTTGTCAGTGCTGATCGCTATCGAGTCGGGCTGACCGCCGAGATCGAAGCTGGCCACCCGCTCGCGACTGGCCAGCTCGATCACGTCGAGGCGGCCGGATGGCGCTGTGTAGCTGGCGCTGGTGTTCACCACCACCAGCACGTACCTGCCGACCACGGCGACCGAGGTCGGCTCGTCCTCGGCGTTGCCGAGCTGGGACAGGGAGAGCGTGCCGAGGCCGCGGGGCCGGTCGGCACGGGAGATGTCCAGGAAGCCGATGCGTCGGGCCAGCGCGTCGGTGTGGATCAGGGTGCGGCCGTCCTCGCTGACCGCCGAGATCTCGGCGACCGTCGCTGTCGTCGGATCCTCGCCGGCCGGACGGTTCTGGAACACCGGGTACGTGGCGACCCGGTCGAAGGCGAGCGACAGGCCTGGGTGGTGGTGCCCGCCGGCCGAGGCGGGGGTGGCCCCGGTCAGGCTGGCGGCGGCGACACCGGCTGCGGTGAGCGCGGTGAATGCTCTTCTGAGTGTCAAGGACTTCCTCCGTTAGGTCGTACCCGCACGGAGGCTGACAGTTGTCGGGGAGCGTCAGCTTGCGCCAACATGAACAGTCGGCGAAGCACTGCGCAGCCGCCACCAGGCTCCCACGACCAGGGTGACCGTGATGACGGTGACGGCGACGTCGCCGGCCAGGGCCGCGGCCGGGCTCGCCGGAGAGTACGGCGGCACCAGGTACGCGAACGCCGCGGCGACGACCAGGCCCGCGGTGCCGGCAACGAGCACGTGCCGCTGCCCCCAACCGTTGTGGGACGACCAGTAGGCGATCAGCCCTCCGGCAATGGCGGAGAGCGACAAAGCGATGATCATCCCCGGCCAGCCGGGCGTCAGGTCGGAGCCGAGGCGGACGAGGACGACCGGCAGAGCGACCCAGAGGGGGTTCGGCACCCGACGGGCCCGGCGCGGGTGGGCGCGGCGCCAACGAGGGAGCAGGGCCGTCGCGACGAGGGCGAGGACCAGCAACGCCGCGACGGTGAGCTGGAGTGGGCTGGCCAGGAAGCCCTTGTCACCGTTGATGTCGGAGAAGATGAACAGGCTGCCGAGCAGGTAGATCAGACCGACGACAAGGAGACCGGGCCGGCCCAGCCACGGCCGGTGACGGCGGTCCGGCCCGAGGAACGACTCGATGAGCACGATCGGCGCGCAGATCGTCAGCACGATGTGGTTGCCCACGTAGTCGAAGGCCTGTCGGAGGCTGAGATCGAGCCCCGGCACCAGCGTCGCCTCGGCGGCGGCCCGGGTGTCGGCGTACTGGGTGTCGTCGAGGAAGTCGGGGTTGAACAGTGACTGGTCGACCAGCCCGGCCTGGAGTACGCCGAACGCGGCGGCGAGCAGCACGATGGTCGGCCAGCCCGCGCCGAGGTGCCGGGCGGTCTCCCGGATGAGGAGCGCCGCGCCGCCGTACATCGGGCCCAGGAAGATCAACACCGGCAGGAAGTCGTCGATGGCGAAGCCACCCCACGAGCACTCGGCCGCCCACGGTGCGAGCAGCAGCAACGCGATCACCGGCAGGAGCCGCCGACGCAAAGGCAGACGGTCGGCGGCGGGGTGGTCGGCGCTGACGGGGTCGGGTCCGGTCGGCATGGCGCTCCTTGGCGGCGTCTCGGGGATCGTTTCCTGCACCCTGCGCGGGTCACCTGGTCACCCGATACGGCCATCGGCCGAGGACCGGTGCGACCAAAGTCGTTGAGTACTGTGGTGCCGACGTCGACCCGGGGAGCGTGGAGATGCAGCCAACCGTCACTGCCGACCTGGCGGCCCGGCCCGTCGAGGCCGAGCGTCCGCTGCTCAGCTACCGCGACGAGGCGACCGGCGAGCGCGTCGACCTGACGGCGCAGCAGGTCGGTCAGTGGGCGGCACGCAGCGCGAGCCTGCTGCGGGACGGCTGCCGACTCGGCCCCGGCAGCCGCGTAGCGGTCCTGCTGCCGCCGCACTGGCGTACCGCAGCGGTGTTGTTGGGCGCTTGGGCCTCGGGCCTGGCGGTGTCGTTCCGACCGCGCGCCACAGCGGGCCTGGCGGTGCTCGAACCGGGCGGCGACCGGCCGTTCGACGCGGTCTTCGTGACGCCGGAGCGGCAGGACGACTGGCTGGAGGACGTGCCGGACGCGCCGCACCGCTACCTCGTCGGCACCGGCCCGGGGCGGCTGGACGACGTGCCGTTGGGCTGGTTGGACTGGTCCGCCGAGGTGCTGCGGCACGGTGACGGCGCGCCCGACCACACCGCCATCCACCCGTCGGATCCGGCCACCGCGGACGGCACCACCTACGGTCAGTGGGGCGCGCTCGCCCAGGAGTTCGCCACGATGCTGGACCTGCGCGCTGGCGACCGCCTCCTGGTCGACGCCGCCGAGACCGAGCAGCCGCTGAAGTGGTTGCTCGCGCCGCTCTCGGCCGGCGCGTCAGTGGTGATCAGCGCCAACCTCGACACGGCGCGGCGGGACGCAGTGGTCGCCGCCGAACAGGTGACCCGGGTCCTCTAAAGAGTGGAGTACTGGTACTGCGGGTAGTACCATTACTGGGTGCCCTCGATAGCCAGGCTTGTCGAAGCGATGCGGCAGCGTCAGCAGAACATCGCCTACAACGATCTTTATCGGGTGTGCGAGCACTACTTCGGGAAGCCGCGGCAGACGGGCACCTCGCATGCCGTGTTCCGGATGCCGTGGGCCGGTGAACCACGCGTCAACATTTAGGACGACAAGGGCAAGGCCAAGGCGTACCAGGTCCGGCAGGTTCTCAAGGCGATCGACAAGAAGGAGGCCATGTGATGCAACCCGACGCCCGTCCCGAGATCACGCACTACACCTACCGTGTCACCTGGTCGGTCGATGACCAGGAGTTTGTCGCCACCTGCGCCGAATTTCCGTCGCTCTCCTGGCTGGCCCCCGCGCAGGTGGAGGCGCTGCAGGGCCTTCAAGGTCTGTTGCAGGAGGTGATCGCCGACATGCAGGAGCAGGGCGAGGCGGTGCCGCAGCCGTTCGCGGAGCGAAGCTACTCGGGCAAGTTCAACCTCCGTGTCGGAGAGAGCCTGCATCGCGAGCTCGCCATCGAGGCCGCCGAGGACGGGATGAGTCTCAACCAGTACGTCCTTCGTAAGCTCCGCGCCGCCTGAGCGGTCGGACAGCGCATGTCCTGCCCGCGCCTCGAAGGACGCTGTTGATCAAGCGGTCAGGTGCGCCTTACGCCGGCTCGGGCCCGCTCTGGGTTCCAGGCGGTGCGCGTCTCGTCACTCGTCAGGTGGAGGCCATCCGTTCCGCCCGCTCTCACATTTTTCCTGCTCCTACGCTTCGCCGAAGGCACGCGCGCGGTCAGTGCGCCGGCCACTGTGCACGTCGGCGGAGGAGGCATGGTGTCGAGGCGTACCCGTCGGACTCTGGTTTCGGCGGTGGCCGGCGCTCTGTTCGCCCTCGGGGTGGTCGCGCCCGGTCCGGCGGCGGCGCCGCTGCCCCGCGCGGCGCAGGCCGACGGTCCCACGGTCCCCGATTCGCGGGAGCCGCGCCCACCGCTGCTCCCCGCCGACTTCCAGGGCACCGGCCGGTACATCGTGCGGGACCTCGGCATCGACGTGCCGTTCTCCTGGCAGGGCCGCGACGGCAACAGCCAGATGACCGCCGGTGGCCCGGACCATCCGATCTGGTTCACGAACCTGATCTACGAGAACACGCTCTACACGCTCACCTACAGGTGGCCGAACATCCCGCTGTTTCCGCCCCGCGCGTGCAGCAAAGTCCCGGGGTTCTTCAACCGCCAGATTTTCAACGACAAGCTGAAGACCGCCCGCTATGTGGGGCCCGAGATTCTGCAGGGTGAGAAGGGCCGGCACGTGGACCACTGGCGGGTCGGGGTGGTCGGCGGTTCCACGGTGCCGGGGGAGTTCTTCCGGTTCCCGATCTCGCTCGGCGACATCTACGTCGACCAGCACGACCCGAGCCGGTGGTGGCAGGTGTTGCAGTTCGGCCTGCAGAACCTCTTCGACCCGGAGCTGGACGAATGGTTCACCATGGACACCTTCGACCACCGCCCCGGCGAGGTAACCCTCCCCGACCGCTGTCCACCCCCCACGTCGTGACCCATCGACTCCGTTGATCAAGAGGTTTGCGTCATCATCAGGCCGATCGATGAACCGTTGGCGGCGGCGTGCACGGCCTGGCTGAGCAGGTCAGGGCCGGCCT
>NZ_JBEZGJ010000285.1:0-6127 GCF_040649965.1 Micromonospora sp. NPDC048843 | reverse complement strand
AGATGCCAGTGGTTGACGCCGCGTGCGTCGGCCACCGCCGCGACAGTGCCGGAGACAGCCAGCCAGTCGCGATCACGACGCTTGCGAACCTTGCGGATCGCCCAACTGGCCACCATCACGACGAAGACCGCGACGATCGCGTAGTTGAACCAGTCGCTGTAGCGCTCGACGTCCTGCCAACGGCGCCCGAGCGCGTAACCCGCGCCCACGATGAGGCCGTTCCACACCCCGCTGCCGATGGTGGTGAGCAGGATGAACTCACCCAGCGGCATCCGGTTGGCCCCGGCCGGCACGGAGACCAGGCTGCGGACCACCGGCACCACCCGGCCGATCAGCACCGCCCACCGACCGTGCCGCTCGAACCACTTGTCGGCCTTCTCCAGGTCGTCGCTGTCCACCAACGGGATGTGGTCCAGCCAGCGCTTGAGCCGTTCCTCGCCCAGCGCCGCGCCCAGCCAGTAGAGCACCAACGCGCCGACCAGCGAGCCGACCGTCGCGGCCAGCACCACGAGGAAGACGTTGAACTCACCCTCGTGGGCCAGGAAACCGGCGAGCGCCAGCACGATCTCACTGGGGATCGGCGGAACGATGCTCTCCAGCGCCACCAGCAGCGCCACTCCGACCGGGCCCATCGCCTCGATCACCGAGGCCACCCAGCCGGTCAACCCGGTGAACTCGGACGGGTCGCCAGCCTGGGCGTACGCCATGGGTCGTCCTTCCGGTCGGCTCTCGGGGATCGGATGGTCATACCCAGCGGGGCGTGAGCTACACCTGCGCTCAGTGCTCCGGGTGCAGCGCGGTGTCCGCCGGCCCCTGCCGCCAACCAGTGAACACCACTGTCAGGCCGGCGCGGGACGGCGCGCAGCAGAACGGGCCCGCCACGGCCTCGGCCGTCGGGTCCAGCGGGGCGAGGCGGACCAGTTGCCACGGCTCGCCGTCGACCCGGGCACGGACGGTCAGCGCGTCGCCGGCCCGGCTGACCCGGACGGTCACCTCCCGGCCCGCCCACTCCGGCACCGGTCCCACCGACCAGTCGGAGAACTCCCGGGTCACCACAGCGCCGAGCTGCGCCTCGCCGTCGCTCACCTCGACGCCGGCCTTGGTCCAGGTGCGTTCGTCGACCCGGACGAACGCACCGGCCTGGTCGAACTGCGCCGAGAAGTCGAGCCGGAAGCTCACCTCCATGGCCGTGCCCACCGGCAGCGGCGCCAGCAGGGCCGGGCCGTTGTCGTGGACGAAGCCGTAGCTGGTCCGCCGCCAGAAGTCGCTCTCCGCCGCCGGCTCGACTACCAACTCACCGGCCGGGCCCTCCTCGACGCGTACCGGCGGGTGCAGCCAACTGCCCCGGGACCAGTCCAACGGTTCGCTGGGCGGTACGAGGTCGTTCTCCATGACGGCACGGTAACCAACGCCGCCCACCGCCGCCGCACGGGTTTGCCGCGGTGATCGAACGGAGATGTTCCTTCGGCATGGGTGACCGTTGGTATTCCGAAGCCGTCGTCTACTGCCTCGACATCGACACGTACGCCGACTCCGACGGCGACGGGGTCGGTGACATCCGTGGGCTGATCGGGAGGCTGGACTACCTGGCCCGGCTCGGGGTGACCTGCCTGTGGCTGCACCCGATCCACCCGTCGCCCAACCGCGACGACGGCTACGACGCCACAGACTTCTACAACGTGGACCCGCGCTTCGGCACCCTGGGCGACTTCGCCGAGCTGCTGCACCAGGCGCAGAACCGGGGCATCCGCGTGATCATCGACCTGGTGGTCAACCACACCTCCGACGAGCACCCGTGGTTCCAGTCCGCCCGCTCCTCGCCGGACTCGCCCTACCGGGACTGGTTCGTCTGGTCCGACACCGAGCCGGACGACCGGCACCAGGGCATGGTCTTCCCCGGCGAGCAGGACGAGACCTGGAGTTACGACCGGACCGCCAAGGCGTGGTTCTACCACCGGTTCTACAAGTTCCAGCCGGACCTCAACTTCGGCAATCCGCAGGTCCGGGACGAGATCAAGAAGATCATGTCGTTCTGGCTCCAGCTCGGTGTCTCCGGTTTCCGGATGGACGCGGTGCCGTTCATCATCGAGCTGACCGAACCGGGCAACCCGAACTCCCCGAAGGACTTCGAGTTCCTCACCGAGATGCGCCAGCACGTCCAGTGGCGGCGTGGCGACGCCGTCCTGCTGGCCGAGGCGAACGTCGAGCCGGACCAGCTACCGACGTTCTTCGGCGACGCCAGCGGCTCCGGCAACCGGATCCACATGCTCTTCGACTTCATGCTCAACGGTCGACTGATGCTCGCCCTGGCCCGCGAGGACCCGGAGTCGCTGATCGAGGCGCTCCGCGACACCCCGAAGCTGCCGGTCGGCGGGCAGTGGGCCACCTTCCTGCGCAACCACGACGAGATCGACCTGTCCCGGCTGACGACCGAACAGCGAAACCAGGTGTACGCGAAGTTCGGCCCGGACGAGAACATGCGCATCTACGACCGGGGCATCCGTCGCCGGCTCGCCCCGATGCTCGGCAACGACCGGCGGCACATCGAGCTGGCGTACGCCCTCCAGTTCTCGATGCGCGGCACCCCGGTGCTGCGCTACGGCGAGGAGATCGGGATGGGCGAGGACCTGTCGCTGCCCGGTCGGGAGGCGATCCGTACCCCGATGCAGTGGTCGTACCAGCCGAATGCCGGCTTCTCCACGGCGGACCCGGAGAAGCTGGTCCGCCCGGTGATCGACAAGGGTGAGTTCGGCTACCAGAACGTCAACGTCACCGCCCAGCGCGGCGACGCCAAATCGCTGCTCGCCTGGTTCGAGCGCATGATCCGTACGCTGCGGGAGGCTCCGGAGATCGGCTCCGGCTCGACGACCCACATCGACGTGGCGATGCCGGCCGGAGTGCTCGCCCACCGGGCCGACGGCCCGACCGGGACGATGGTCTTCGTGCACAACCTCAGCACCGAGGACGTCGAGGTGGACCTCAGCAGCCTCGAGCCGGAGTCCGACCTGCCGATCGACGTGCTGGCCGACCGCGGCTACGGAGAGTTGGGCAAGCTCGGCGCTGTGAAGGTCTCCGGCCACGGATACCGGTGGATTCGCCTATGCCGAGGGTCGGCCTGTTGAGGTTAAGCTCCTCCGATCGACCCCAAGTTACCGGGAGGTAATCATGTCGGAGGAGTCCCGCGTCGCCATCGTCACCGGAGCCGCACGCGGCATCGGCGCGGCCACCGCCCGACGGCTGGCCGCCGACGGAATGGCCGTCGCCGTGGTCGACATCGAGGAGGCGGCCACCAAGGAGACGGTGGACGCCATCGCCGGGGCTGGTGGCCGGGCGCTCGGGGTGGGCGCCGACGTGTCCGACCGGGACCAGGTCGACGCGGCGGTGAGCCGGATCGCCGACGAGCTGGGCGCGCCCACAGTGCTGGTCAACAACGCCGGTGTGCTTCGGGACAACCTGCTGTTCAAGATGACCAACGCCGACTGGGACACGGTGATGGGGGTGCACCTGCGCGGCGCGTTCCTGTTCAGCCAGGCCGCCCAGAAGCACATGGTGGACCGGAAGTGGGGGCGGATCGTCAACCTCTCCAGCACCTCCGCGCTGGGCAACCGGGGCCAGGCGAACTACGCCGCCGCCAAGGCCGGTCTCCAGGGCTTCACCAAGACGCTCGCCATCGAGCTGGGGCCGTTCGGGGTGACAGTGAACGCTGTCGCACCCGGCTTCATCGTCACCGACATGACCGCGGCCACCGCCGCCCGGATGAAGGTCGACTTCGACGACTTCCAGAAGCACGCCGCCGCCGAGATCCCGGTCCGTCGCCCGGGCCGGCCGGAGGACGTCGCGCACACCATCTCGTTCCTGGCGAGCGAGGGCGCAGGCTTCGTCTCGGGCCAGGTCATCTACGTCGCGGGCGGCCCACGGGACTGACCCGTACTCCCGACGGGGGCGTTCCGGCAGGTGAGCCGGCGCCCTCGTCGCCGGGTCCGCGCCCGGTCGCGCGGCGGGTCAGCGGGTCAGGCGGGTCAGGCGGGTGCGTGGCGGGTGCGCCAGAGCCAGATCAGGCCGAGCACCGGCAGCACCAGCGGGATGTAGCCGTAACCGCTGCCGAACTGCGACCAGACCGTCTCGTCCGGGAAGAGGTCCTTGTCGACCAGGCTCAGGATGCCGACTGCGACCACCCCGACCAGCTCCACCGAGCAGCACGCCAGCGCGACCCGACGGCCGGTGTGCCCGGCGCGGGCCAGCCCCACCGCCGCCACGATGTAGATGAGCGCGGCCACCCCGGAGAGCAGGTACGCCACCGGCGCCTCGTCGAACTTGGTGGCGATCTGCAGACCCGCCCGACTCGTCGCCGCGATCGCGAAGAGCAGGTAGACAGCGATCAACAGCCGACCCGGGCCGGAGTTCGTACGCTGCCGAGCCGATCCTGTCTCAACCACCGAGCACCTCCCAGGTCTGCTGCAACCGGACCACCACCACAGGGGTCACCAGGCAGACCGCGCACACGATCGCCGAGCCCCAGCGGGTCGGTTCCATCCGGGCCAGCACCCAGGCCAGTGGCGGCAGGCACACCAGCGTGACCAGGTAGCCGAAGAAGGCGCCGGGCTCGCCGGGCCGATCCCCGCCGCCGACCGCGACGAGCGCCAGCACGCTCAACACCAACAACGCCACTTCGAGTACGGCCAGACCGACGAACTGCAACCGGTCCGGTGGCCGGTGGCGTACCGCCGCCACCAGCGCCCACACCGCCACGAGCAGCGACAGCACGATCGGCACTGTCGCGACGATCCCGTCCACCGGCGAATCGGCGGCCACGCTGGTCACCGGCACCACCCGGTCGTTGCCTTGGTCACCGGCACAGCCTACTAACCGTCGTAGTAAAGGGGGTGCCCTGCCTCTCCGCGTGTGACGCGTGCCCGTCGAGAGGTGGCAAGGAGCAGGTCCGGTCGGTCGTTTCCGAATCTGGAAGTGAAGGTGAGCTGCTTCGATTGGTCGAACCCGCCGCCGTCATGGCCGCCCGGGCGACTAGCGTGGATCACGTCCGTGGCGTTGTCGCGGTGCGGGGAAACAGCGGAGGTACACGTGCTGCGGTTCGGCTTGTTCGGCACCGGTCACTGGGCGATCGAGACGCACGGGAAGGCGCTGCACGCACATCCCGACGCGGAGCTGGTCGGGGTGTGGGGCCGCAACCCGGAGCGGGCCTCCGCGCTGGCCGAGCGGTACGGCGTGCCCGCCTACGCCGACGTCGACGCGCTGATCGAACAGTGCGAGGCGATCGCCGTCGCCCTGCCGCCGGACATCCAGGCCGACATCGCGGTCCGGGCCGCCCGCGCCGGCCGCCACCTGCTGCTCGACAAGCCGCTGGCGCTCAGCGTGGCCGACGCCGACCGGGTCGTGGCCGCCGCCGAGGAATCCGGGGTCGCCTCGGTCGTCTTCTTCACCCAGCGGTTCCAGCCGAACGTGACAGCGTTCCTCGCCGCCACCGCCGCCGCCGGGGGCTGGCAGCACGGCCGGACCACAGCGTTCGCCTCGATCTTTCAGGACGGCAGCCCGTACGGCGGCTCGTTGTGGCGTCGTGAGCACGGGGCGCTCTGGGACATCGCCCCGCACGCGCTCTCGATCCTCCTGCCGGTGCTGGGCCGGGTGACGCAGGTGGCGGCAATGGACGGACCGAGCGGGATGGTGCATCTGCTGCTCACCCACGAGGGCGGTGCCACGAGCAGCGCCTCGCTGTCCCTGGACGCCCCGACCGAGTCGATGGCCCGGGAGTTCGTGTTCTACGGCGAGAACGGCATCGAGAACGTCCCGTTCGGCGAGAACGACGCCGCCACCGCGTTCGGCGTCGCCATCGACCAGCTCGTCGAGCAGGTGCGGACCGGCACCCGGGACCACCGCTGCGACGTCCGCTTCGGCCGCGAGGTCGTCGCCATCCTCGCCGCCGCCGAAACCGCCCGCGCCGAATCCCGCACCATCCCCATCCCCTAACCCCCTCCGGGTGCCACCCCAACCCACCAGCTCAGGTTGTGCTTGAAGAGAGCGCCGGCTCGTCGTTGATGACGTTCGGGCCCGGGGTGATGCCGTGGACGATGAACGCGCCGATCATCAGTGCCATCACCGGGTGGGCGGGCAG
>NZ_JBEZGJ010000284.1:0-6144 GCF_040649965.1 Micromonospora sp. NPDC048843 | reverse complement strand
CGAGGTTGACGTCGACGACCCGGCGCAGGTCCTCGACCCGCAACTCGGTGAACGGCCCGATCAGGCTGGTGACGCCGGCGTTGTTGACCAGGCCGGTGAGCGGGCCGAGCTGCGCGGCCGCGTCGAACAGGGCGCGCACCTGCTCAGGGTCGGTGGTGTTGGCGCGTACCGCGATGGCCTGTGCGCCGGCGGCCCGCAGGTCAGCCAGGACGGTGGTGGCGGCGGCCTCGTCGCGGCGGTAGCACAGGGCGACGTGGTGACCGGTGGCGGCGAGCCGGCGGGCGGTGGCCGCGCCGATGCCCCGGCCGCCGCCGGTGATGACGGTGACGGGTGCCACGGTGCCTCCCAGGGTCTGCGCAAGGGCTTTGCCGACGCTACCGTGACCGGCGCGGGTCGGTCGTCGAGAGGAGGGTCACATGCAGCGCGCGTTGGTGCTCGGCGGTGGCGGGGTGACCGGGGTGGCCTGGGAGTGGGGGATGCTGGCCGGGTTGGTCGAGCGGGGCGTGCCGGTCACCGAGGCCGATCTCGTGGTGGGCACGTCGGCGGGTTCAGTGGTCGGCGCGCAGGTGTGCTCCGGGTTGCCCGTCGAGCGTTTCTACAGCAAGCAGTTGGCGCCGCCGTCGAGTGAGCTGGCGGCACGGTTGGGTTTCACGACGCTGGCGCGGTTGATCTGGGCCGGTGGTCGGACCCGGGACGCGGTGCGCTCGCGGGCGCGGATCGGGGCGATGGCGGTGGCGGCCCGTACCCAGTCGGAGGCGTCGCGCCGGGTGGTGATCGAGGCCCTTCTGCCGGAGCAGGAGTGGCCGCAGCGGCGGCTGTTGGTCACGGCGGTGGACGCGTCGTCCGGGGAGTTCGTGGTGTTCGACAGCGACAGCGGGGTGTCCCTGGTCGACGCTGTGGGCGCGAGTTGCGCGGTGCCCGGGGTGTGGCCGCCGGTGACGATCGGCACGCGCCGCTTCGTCGACGGTGGGATGCGCTCGAGCGTGAACGCGGACCTGGCGGCGGACGCGCGGGCGGTGCTGGTGCTCGCGCCGACGTCGGCGGCGTTCGGGCCGATGCCACGGCTGTCGGCGCAGGTGGACGCGTTGCGGGCGGCGGGGTCGCGGGTGGTGGTGCTGACGCCGGACGCGGCGGCGCGCACGGCGATCGGCCGCAACGTGCTGGACCCGGCGCGGCGCGCGAGCGCGGCGCGGGCCGGGCGGGCCCAGGCCGACCTGGTGGCCGACGAGGTGGCGGCGCTCTGGGCGTGATCGCTTACGCTCACCGCGCGGTCGATCAGACGACGGTCGATCGGACAATGGAGGTGCGCGGTGGCGGGTGTGGGTGTCGGCGACGTGGTGCAGGATTTCGAGCTGCCGGATGAGACGGGCACGCCGCGGCGGCTGTCGGAGTTCCTCGCGGCCGGGCCGGTGGTGTTGTTCTTCTACCCGGCGGCGATGACCCGGGGGTGCACGGCGGAGAGCTGCCACTTCCGCGACCTCGCTGCGGAGTTCACGGCGCTGGGCGCGACGCGGGTGGGCATCAGCCGCGACCCGGTGGCGAAGCAGGCCGAGTTCTCGAAGCTGCACGGCTTCGACTATCCGCTGCTGTCGGACGCCGACGGCGCGGTGGCGCAGCAGTTCGGCGTCAAGCGGCGGGTGCCGTTGGGGCCGTTGAGCATGAAGCGCATGACGTTCGTCATCGGCGCCGACCAGCGGGTCGTCGAGGTGATCCACAGCGAGGTCAGCATGAACGAGCACGCGGACCGGGCGCTGCGCGCGCTGGGCGGCTGAGCGGGCGTGAGCCCCGTGCGGCGGGTGTCGCAGTCGGCTGGTATCAAGACAGCAATCAAACAGGTGTACGGAGAGGGTTGTGATGGATGCCGGCCAGGGTTTGTCCACTAGCGAGGTGCAGAGCATCCGGGAGTCGTTGGCCGCCGGGCGCAAGCCGCGGGTGGTGTTCACCGCTGCGGCGGGGCAGATCGCCGGTCAGGTCGGTCAGGTGATCGAGCTGACCGACCCGGAGGTGTCCGACGAGTTCGTGGTGGTGCGCTTCGGTCGCGACGAGTTGCCGTTCTCCCCCGCCGACCTGGCCGTGGCGCCCAAGGGCGTGACTCGTCGGGTGGTGGAGCCGAAGCCGGAGCCCGAGCCCGAGCCGCCAGCGGCGGCCGCACCGGAGTTCGTGTTGGACACGCCGCGGGTGCCCGCGCAGCGACAGGAGGAGCCGAAGGTGGAGCAGACGGAGAAGCCGCCGGCGCGGCGGGCGGTCAAGGCCGTCAAGCCGAAGGGCCCCGCGGGTCTCACGGTGACCTTGGCGTACGCCGACGGTGAGTGGACCGTCGCCGCGCAGCAGGGCAGCAAGGCACTGGCGAAGCCGTACGTGGTGAAGCCGGCGGAGGCGTTGAAGATGGTGGCCCTGGTCGACGTGCCGGGGGTGCAGGAGGCGGTGGAGCAGATCCTCGGCACCGAGCGGGCCGAGGCGGAGCAGCAGGCCGAGAAGCTGCGCGCCGAGTTGGCCGAGATCGAGGCCCGGCTGGCGGAGCTGCGCGAGGCCCGCTGAGGCGGGTCAGTGCCGGCTGTGGTGGTGCAGCAGTCGGGTGAGCAGTCGCGTCAACTGCTCGCGCTCGGCGGCGGACAGCGGGGCGAGCAGGTCGGCTTGGACGCGCTCGAGGGTCACTCCCATCCGGCGGGCCTCGTCGGCGCCGGCGTCGGTGGCGCTGATGACGTTGCGGCGGCGATCGGCCGGGTCGGGGGCACGCACCACGAGCCCTCGGCCGGCCAGGTCGTTGATGGCGGCCACCACGTCGCTGCGGTCGATGCCGCAGCGCCGGCCGAGGTCGGCCTGGCTCGCGGGCCCGTCCTCGGCCAGGGTGGCGAGCAGCCGGTAGTGGTAGCCGCGTAGGTCGTGCGCGGCGAAGCCCTCGCTGAGCAGGCGGGCGGCGTGTCCGGCGGTCTGGTTGAGCAGCCAGCTCGGGGTGGTGCTGAGCCCGGCGGGTGACTGCGGGGCCGCGTTGTCCATGCGGCGCAGCCTAGCAGTAATCGTTGGCGCGACCCACGATCGGTGTTACGTTGGTGCAACCAACGTTGGACGCGCCAACGTATCGAAGGAGGCGTCATGTCCACCATCCCCGCCCTCAACGGCCAGGTCATCGGCCACGCCCACTACGCCACCCGGGCCCTGCTCGAACGGGCCATCAGCCCCCTCGGCGTCACGTTCGACCAGGTGGTCGCGCTGCACGTCCTCGCCCAGGGCCCGGTCGAACGCGCACACCTCACGCACCGGGTCACCAGCACACTCAAGATCGACGAGTCGGCCGTGCGCCAGGTGGTCGACCAACTCGTCGACGCCGACCTCGCGCAGGTCGACGGCGCGGCCGGCGGCGACGAGCCACGGCTGGCGCTCACCGACACCGGTCGCGCCGTGCAGCGCGGCGTCGTCGCCGCCGTCGCCGACCTCAGCGCCCGGCTGTACGCGCAGATCCCCACCGACGAGGCCAGCACGGCAGCGCGGGTGCTCACCATCGTCACCCAACGCGCGAACGCCGAGCTGGCGGCGATCCCGGCCTGACCGCGCCAAGGCCCGTGGTGGCGGTGATCCCGGCCTGACCGGACACCGCGACCGAGCGACCGGCGCCCAGGACGCTGAGCCTGGGGCCGGCCGCCCGGACCACCTACCGCGCCGGGCGCTGCCCGAGCTCCGACACCACGGCCCGTTGCAGCACCGCGGTCGTGCCCAGCACCGTCCCGGCCGGCCCGTCGACGGTGTCCGCCACGAGATAGCTGCGCTCACCGAGGTAGTCGAAGGTCCGCTCATCGAAGATCCACTCGTCGCGGCGGCTCCGCTCGGTGTGCGCGACGGCTATCCCCCGCCGCCCAGCCGCGTCGGCGACCCCGCGCACCACCTCGACCCCGGGGATCTTCGCCGCGGCCCGGTAGAGCGCGGCGCTCGTGACCGGCGGCACCAACGACTCGCGCAGAATGTCGCCGATCGCGGTGAACGCCGCGCCGTCGCGGCTGTTGCCCCGGCCCCGCTGCTGGCGTTCCCCGTACAGCTTCGCCAGCAGGGCGTCCGGGTCCTCGGGCAGGTCGACCAGCGCCGCGTTCGGCGTCACGTCCGTGAGCGTCTCGCGCTGCGGGACCACACCGATGATCGGCGCGTGGAAGAACGGCTGCTGCAACAGGCCGTCACCCCGCTCGTTCCGGGGGATCCAGATCTCCCGCTCGCGCACCGGCCGTAGCCGCGCCGGGCCGTCACCGAGCTCGGCGAAGGCACCCCGGCTCCTGATGTAGACGTACCCGCCCGCGCCGGAGGGTGGTCCCGGCTTGTCGCTGGCCACCGCGGCCATCCGGTTCAGCAGCAGTGACGCCCCGACGCGTTCCCCCTGCTCGACCGGGACGATCAGTGGCGCGCTGTCCGCCGACCACGGCTGGGCGACCGTCCCGGCCGCGACCGCGACGGTCAGCACGCCCGCCACGGGCGCGAGCACCCGCATCCGTCGTGGCCGCCGCGACGGCCGCCGGATCTCGGTCAGCAGATGATGCCGCAGTACCTGTCGGCGCATCGCCGGCAGGGCCGGTACGGGCGCGGCGGTCGGCTCTGTCATCGGTACTCTCCCTGCTCGACGGGGGTCATCCGGATGCCGGCCAGCTCCTGCTGTGCCAGCGCTCGCAACCGGGCCCGGGCCCGCGACAGCCGGGAGCGCACGGTCCCGACGGGTACGCCCAGCGCCTCGGCCGCCGCCGCGTAGTCCAGTTGCGACCACACGCAGAGCAGGAACACCTCCCGGTCGGCGCGGCGCAACGCCCGCAGTCCCGCCATGGCGGCGGCCACCTGGTCGGCGTCGTGCATCCGGTCGACCACCGCGTCGGCAAAGTCCGGGACGGTGTCGCGTACCGGCAGCCGCCGCAACGCCTCCCGGTGCCGGCGCGCTGCCCGCCAGCGATTGCGCAGCACGTTTGTCGCGATCCCGAGCAGCCACGGCCGCAGGCTGTCCCCATCCGGACGCAGGGATTCGCGGATCCGCCACGCTTCGAGGAAGGTCAGCGACACCACGTCCTCGGCGTGCGCCGGATCGCTTCCGCTCCACAGCGCATGTCGATGAACCGCGTCGGCGTGCTCGTCGAAGAGCTCACCCAACGCATCGGAGTCTCCGGCCCGGATCCGGGCGCGCATCTCGGCTGTCACACCTGTATCTGTCCGCTGCCGCCGCTGAGTTCCCACTTCGGAGGCGGAAACCGTCGGCCGCCGGTCAGAAGTAGTCGAGCAACTGCGCGGGGCCGCCGGAGGCCAGGAGGTCGAGCGCGGCCGGGTCGACGCCCGGGCTGTGGTGCAGCAGCCCGGCCTGCGCGACCGAGCGGGCGGGCGCGGCCCCGGCGTAGAGCAGGGCGAAACCGCGCACGTCCAGCCGCAGCTCGGCCTCGCCGTCGACGCGGGTCAGCTCGGCGGCGCCGTCGGCGACAGCCAACCGCCAGGTGCCGGAGTTCCAGTCGGCGAGCGGGTCGGTGAGGCCGAAGTCGACGGCGCCCCGGGCGTGCGCCGGCCACCCCCGCGCGCTCACCGCGCGGGCGACGTCGACCGGTCGGTGCATCCACAGGTCCCGCTCGTGGTCACGGGCCGACTCCAACGGCAGGTGAGGGCTGACCGCGTCCCCGTCGAGCGGGCACAGCCGCAGGGTCGGCGCGACACTGGCCCAACTGCCGAGCACCCCGACGAGTTCCCGGGCGGCCTCGGCGGTGACGGCCAGCGCCTCGTCGACGGTGAGCACGGAATCTGCGCCGTAGCCTCGGCCCCTCTGCCAGGTGGCGTAGCCGACCAGGTCGCCGTCGCGCTCGACGAGGGTGAGACCGTCGCCGGGCAGACCCCGGTCGGCGGCGAAGAAGTCGTACAGCTCACCCCGGCGGGTCAGCATGCCGTTGCGGTGCCGGGTGACCCGCTCGTACAGGCCGGCGACGGCAGGCAGGTCGGCGGGCGTACCGGCCCGGACGGTGAGGTGCGACGCGGGCCGGTGTCGGGGCAGCGCGGCGGTGGCCAGGTCGACGGTACGCAGCACACCGGCGGCCTCCCACCCGCAGGCCCGGTACGGGGCGGCGACTGTCGGGTAGAGCGCGCTGACCGCCGCCCCGCGCTCGCGTGCGCCCCTCAGCAGGGCGGTGAGCATGGCGCGGG
>NZ_JBEZGJ010000283.1:0-6149 GCF_040649965.1 Micromonospora sp. NPDC048843 | reverse complement strand
GCCGGATGGTCTCCCGGCTCACCAGTGACCTGGACTCGATCGCCGAGCTGGTCGACCAACATTGGCGCCCCGGCCGCAACGGCCGGGGCGCCCTCTTGCGTGCCGACCGTCGCCGAGCCCGCCAGACCGCCCGACAGGGCCCGAACACGCCGGTCCCCACCTCTGGGAGTGAAACCGCGCGGACGGGGTAATACGGCGCGCGCGGACCAACCAGCGCGGACGTCGGGACGAGGGGTGACGGGATGGACGGCGACGGTCTTCGGCTCAACATGAACGGCCTGGATTACCTTATCCTGGCGCTGTACTTCGTCACCGTCCTCGGGGTCGGCTTCGCCGCGCGCCGGGCCATCCGGACCAGCGTCGACTTCTTCCTCTCCGGCCGCTCCCTGCCGGCCTGGGTGACCGGTCTCGCCTTCGTCTCAGCGAACCTGGGGGCGTTGGAGATCATCGGAATGGCCGCCAACGGGGCCCAGTACGGCGTCATGACGGTCCACTACTACTGGATCGGCGCGGTCCCGGCGATGGTCTTCCTGGGCATCGTGATGATGCCCTTCTACTACGGCTCCAAGGTCCGCAGCGTGCCGGAGTACCTGCGGCTGCGGTTCAACCGCCCCACCCACCTGCTCAACGCGATCAGCTTCGCCGTCGCCCAGGTGCTGATCGCCGGCGTGAACCTGTACGCGCTGGCCCTCGTCATGCAGGCGCTGCTCGGCTGGCCGCTCTGGACGGCGATCGTGGTCGGCGCGGCGATCGTGCTGGCGTACATCACCATCGGCGGCCTGTCCGGGGCGATCTACAACGAGGTGCTCCAGTTCTTCGTCATCCTGGCCGGCCTCATCCCGGTCACCGTGATCGGCCTGGTGAAGGTCGGCGGGTGGAACGGCCTGATGGACGCGGTCGGCGACACCAAACTCGGCGAGGCCGGCCTGCACGCGTGGCAGGACACCGGCAGCACCGCCAACCCGCTGGGCGCGCACTGGATCGGCATCGTCTTCGGCCTCGGCTTCGTGCTGTCGTTCGGCTACTGGACGACGAACTTCGCCGAGGTGCAGCGGGCCCTCTCGGCGAAGAACATGAGCGCCGCACGGCGTACGCCGATCATCGCCGCGTACCCGAAGCTGTTCATCCCCCTGGTCACTGTCATCCCCGGCCTGGTGGCGCTGGTCACCGTGAAGGGCCTCGGCGCGGAGAGCGGCGACCTCCAGTACAACAACGCCATCCCGCTGCTGATGCGCGACCTGCTCCCCAACGGCGTGCTCGGGGTGGCGGTCACCGGCCTGCTCGCCTCGTTCATGGCCGGTATGGCGGCCAACGTGAGCGGCTTCAACACCGTCTTCACCTACGACATCTGGCAGGCGTACATCCGCCGCGACCGGTCGGACGAGTACTACCTGCGGGTCGGCCGGTGGGCGACTGTCGCCGCCGTGGTGATCGGGATCGGCACCGCGTTCATCGCGGCCGGGTTCAGCAACATCATGAACTACATCCAGGCGCTCTTCTCCGTCTTCAACGCGCCACTGTTCGCCACGTTCATCATCGGCATGTTCTGGAAGCGGATGAGCGCGCTGGCCGGCTTCTGGTCGCTGCTGCTGGGCACCCTGGTGTCGCTGAGCCTCTACCTGCTCTACAAGGGCGGTGTGATCGATTTCAACTCCGACCTGGAGGAGAGCTTCTGGGGTGCCGGTCTGGCGTTCGTCACGGCGGTGGTGGTCGCCGCGATCGTCACTCCGCTCACCGCACCCAAGCGGGACGAGGAGCTGCGCGGGTTGGTGTACGGCATGGGCGGCGTCGACCTGAAGGGCGACGTGCTCGCCGGGGACGCCGCCTGGTACCGCTCCCCGGTGCTGCTGGGTCTGATCGCGGTCGCGCTGGCCGCCCTCTTCTACATCCCGGTCTTCTAAGGAAAGGGGTCGGCAGATGAGCAACGATGGCCAGCCGGCACAGGACCCGCTGATCGACGAGGCGCAGGCGGAGCAGCGGCGTTCCGCCGCGGCCCGGCTGTTCGACATCCGCCGGGTGATCGGTGGCCTCTTCGTCGCGTACGGGGTCATCGTGACGCTGATCGGCATCTTCGACAGCCGGGCCGAGATCGACAAGGCCGAGGGCGTACGGATCAACCTGTGGGCCGGGCTGGCGATGCTCGCGTTCGGTCTGCTCATGCTGCTCTGGCAGTGGTGGCGCCCAGCCGAAGCGCCGGCCCCGAACGAGCAGCAGCCGGACGCCTGAGCATCTGACCGCACGGATCGAGCACGGCCCGGCCCGACCGCCGGGCCGTGCGGCATGAGCGCGGCACGAAGGGGTACGTGGGGGAAATCAGGCACCGTGTCGGACACAGGAGGCAGCACCATGACCGATCGCGATCGCCAACCGCCGCTGGAGGACAGCCCCGAGGTGGCCTCGGCGGTGGACGATGACGCCACCGTGCCGCAGTTGCGGACCGGGGGTGGCCCGGACCGGGACACGCCGGGCTTCGCCGAACCCCGCAGCCGACCGGACGACCTCGCGCCGGACACCGACGAGCTGATCGGCGACCCGTACGCCGCCGGCACCGGGGCGACCGGGACGGGCACCGGCGCTGGCGGGGACAACATCCGTACCGGGGGCGAGCAGCCCTGGGAGCCGGAGGACCTGGTGATGGCCCGCGGGCAGGACCTGACACCGGAGAACCTGGAGAAGGCCCGCCGTGACCTGGCCGAGCAGGGGCGGGCGGCGATCGAACGCACAGTGCCGTAAGGGGGGGTCCCCGGCCCGACCTGTGACGGTCGAGCCGGGGACCCGGGGGGAACCTGCTGCCAACAGTGCCTCACCAACCACTGGCAGCGGGTTGGTGCGTGAGCTACCCGATCAGAGCGCCGGGTAGGCGTTGCGCATGAGCTCCTGGAACTGGGCGGAGAACCACGCACCGGAGATCGGCGCGTCGCCGAGTGCCCCGGACGGGTTGTTGCCGTTGCGGGCGTTACCGCCGTACGTCGGGTCGCACATCCGGTCGAAGCCCTTGCCCTCGTTGTTCGGGATCTCCTTGCTGGAGCCGTCCGACTCACCCGGCGGCTTCACCCAGACGTAGGCGTCGATGCCCGTCGCCGGCGTGGCCCGGGGCCGCTCACCGAGACCGGCACCAGCCTGGTTGCACCAGTTGCCGAGGTGGGCCCGACGGTCGATGCGGCCGCCGTTCACGTACGTGTCGACGCTCGTCGTCGCGCCCGGACCGGTGGGCCGGGCGGAGCCGCCCCAGCCGTTACGGGAGGTGTCGATAAGCATGCCGATGTTGGAGTTGAAGCCGACCGAGACCAGCTGGTTGCGGAACGCCTGGGCGAACGACAGCTCGTCGACGTAGAAGTTCCAGTCGACCCACTTGGACTGCCGCACCGTCTGGCCGTTCACGTTGTCGGTGACCTTGAAGTACGGCTCCTGCAGCGCCGAGTAGTTCGCGGTGTTGGTGATGAACCCGTGCACGTTGTTGACAGTGCTGCCGGAGGCCACCGCTGCGGTCTTCAGGATGTTGGAGGTCGGGACGAAGTTGGAGTCCCAGCCGAGCCAGCCGTGGTGGCCGGCGTCGATGTAGTTGTAGACGTTGCCGATCGCGCCCAGCTTGGCGAGGGCGTAGCCGACACCGTTGACGTAGGCGCCGTTGGCCTTGACCGTGTCGCACATGACAGTGCCGCCGGCCTGATCGGACGTGTTGGTGACCAGGTTCGGCAGCGAGTCGATCTCGATGATGTTGATGATCCGCAGGCTGCTGTACTTCGACTGACCCTGGATGGCGGCGATCGGGTCGATGTACTGGGCCTTGTACTTCGGCAGCTCGTCCGGGCCCAGCTCACCGTTGGAGGCGAGCGCCGAGCAGTCCCGGCCGGGCAGGTTGTAGATCACGAACTGGATGTAGCCGGCACCTTGGCGCAGCGCCTCGTCCAGGTGCTCCTTCACGCCGAAGGCGCCGTTGGAGCTGCTGTCCGGCGTGCCGTTGATCGCGGCGATCCGGTCCAGCCAGACGGCGGTGGGGTTGTTGGAGACGCGGCTTCCGCCGGTTTCGGCGTCCGCCTTGGCCTTCCACTCCGGGTTCACGTAGCCGCGCACCCCGACGTACGGGTTGTCGACCTTGGTGCCCGGCGGGTTGGTGGGCGGATCGGTCGGCGGATCCGTCGGCGGGTCGGTCGGCGGGTCGGTCGGCGGGTCGGTCGGCGGGTCGGTCGGCGGCGTGGTGCCACCGTTGCAGACCACGCCGTTCAGGGTGAACGAGGTCGGCTTCGGGTTGCTGCCGCTCCACGCGCCGTTGAAGCCGATGCTCGTCGAGGCGCCGGTGGCCAGGGTGCCGTTGTAGGACAGGCTCCGGGCGGTGACCTGGCTGCCGGACTGGGTGAACGTGGCTGACCAGCCCTGCTGCACCCGCTGGCTGGAGTTGGCGAAGGTCCAGCCCAGCGTCCAGCCGTTCAGCGGGTCGCCGACGTTCTTGATGGTGACGCTCGCTGTGAAACCGCCGGGCCAGTCGTTGCTCGTGTACGCGATGTCGCACTGCGTCGCGGCCTGCGCCGCGGTAACCGGAATCGTTACGAGCCCACCGGCGACCAGGGCACCCGCGCCGGCGAGCGCGAGGGCCCGGCGTGGGCCGGTTAGCCTTCTCCACACATTCATGCCACTGATCTCCTTGGGCGAGACCGGGCCCACGTACGGCCCGGCGGGACGGCCCGATGGGCGTCCTGCACGGACGGCCGTCGGCACCACGGGATTCTTTGGGGGGCGCCCGACCCGGACGGGCGATGGTGGTGGTGTTTGCCCGGCCGATGCGTCGGCCGGTCGATCGGCGGCGGGTGCGTCGCCCGGTGAAACCGGGTGCCCTCGACTCCCCCTGCCTGCACGGTGTGGCTCTCTGAACCGCGTTCGCCGATTCTTGCATGGGAGCGCTTCCATGGCAATGGCTCGATGTGTTGCCGGAGCCGATTCGGACGATACCTCCGAGCGCGCCCCACCGGCACGCGCCGCCCGGACCCGCCGCTACCGGATGACCGGGGCAGGCCCTGCACGGGGAGTGCGGAACGCCGTGGCACATCCACAGGGCCCCGGGACGCCTGACACGGCGCTCAGCGCAGCGAAAGCCGCGTACCACCCCTTCGCCTCTTACTTGGAGCAAAGGTAAAACGCGAATCTTTCACTTCATAAGTCATGAAACGGTCTAACGTCGGTCTTAGCTCGGTTGTCGCCGAGCTCAGGACAACAGGGATGGAGTGACGCAGGTCATGGCTAAGAAGATGCTCGGGAAGGTCGTTGCGGGCGCCGCGCTCGGCGGCGCGTCGCTCCTGGTGTTCGCACCGGGGATCGCGTTCGCCGACGGCCACGACGACGGCAAGGTCTACGCCAAGCCGCACGTCGTCAAGGCTGGCGACGAGGTCAAGCTCCTCGAGATCTGCCCGGATCGGCAGGAGCACGCGTACGTGTGGTCCAAGGTCACCGGCAAGGTCAAGCTCAAGCCGGCGCATGAAGACCGGGGCGAGGACCGCGAGTGGCGCGAGGAGGAGAACTCCTCCGACCACGACAAGGGCAAGGACGAGCACGGCAAGGACGACAAGGGCAAGGACCACGAAGGCAAGGACGAGAACGGCAAGGACGACAAGGGCAAGGACCACGAAGGCAAGGACGAGAACGGCAAGGACGAACACGGCAAGGACGACAAGGGCAAGGACGAGCACAAGGACGAGAACGGCAAGGGTGGCCAGGGTGGCGGCGCTGCCGCCGACGCCTACGGCGACGAGGGCAGCAAGGACTGGAAGGGCGAGGAGCACGGCCAGGACGCCGAAGAGGGCCGTGACAAGAAGGACTGGGACTCCAAGGACGAAGACAAGAAGGACTGGGAGTCCAAGGACGAGCACGGCTCCGAGTACGGCTCGGACAAGGGCTGGGAGAACAAGGACGAGCACGGCTCCGAGTACGGCTCGGACAAGGGCTGGGAGTCCAAGGACGAGCACGGCTCGGACTACGGCTCGGACAACGGCTCGGACAAGGGCTGGGAGTCCAAGGACGAGCACGGCTCGGACTACGGCTCGGACAACGGCTCCGACAAGGGCTGGGAGAACAAGGACGAGCACGGCTCGGACTACGGCTCGGACAACGGCTCCGACAAGGGCTGGGAGACCAAGGACGAGCACGGCTCCGAGTAC
>NZ_JBEZGJ010000282.1:0-6244 GCF_040649965.1 Micromonospora sp. NPDC048843 | reverse complement strand
GACGCTACCCACTACGCGCTCGGGCTGATGGCGATGCCCGGCGACGAGCTACGGTTCCGCCTGGACCACCGGCCCGCCCTGGTCGGGGCAGGAGGCAGGTGCTGGTGGCGTGGGCTATCAGGCGGTCGGTGGCGTCGGTGATGCGGGCCTCGGCCAGGGCCGTACGGCGGCCGCGTTGCAGCACCGTGCCCTCGCAGCGCAGGGTGCCGCTGTCGACGGTGACCGGGCGGAGGAACTTCACGTTGAGGTCCAGCGAGGTGTAGCCGACGCCGGCGGGCAGCGTGGTGTGCACGGCGCAGCCCGCGGCGGTGTCCAGCAGTGTCGAGAGCACGCCGCCGTGGACGCTGCCGAGCGGGTTGTAGTGGAACTCCTGCGGAGTCAGCTCGACGACGACCCGGCCCTCGTCGGCTTCCATCCTGGTCATGTCGAGAAGGTGCATCACCGGCGGCGCGGCCAGCTCGCCGGCGATCATCGCCCGGAGCATGTCCAGACCGCCGCGTCGGCCGACCTGGGCGGCGTTGACCGACGGGTCCGCCCAGGTGAAGGTACGGCTGCGCACTGGTTCCTGCGTCTGCGTCATGGACGCAGCCTGGCAGCAGGTTGCTGAGTCTGTCAACGAGATCTAGCCTGGTCGGATGCGACCCGCGGCTCTGGACTGGTCAGTGGAGAACTGCACCATCGCCCGCGCGATGGAGATCCTCGGTGAGCGGTGGACCCTGGTGGTGCTCCGCGAGGTGTTCACCGGTGTGCGCCGCTTCGACGACATGCGGGTACGCACCGGTATTCCGCGCCAGGTGCTGACCAACCGGCTCGCCAGCCTGGTGGAGCAGGGCGTGCTCAGTCGCGAGCCGTACCGGGAGCCCGGCAGTCGGCTGCGCCACGAGTACCGGCTCACGGAGAAGGGCCTTGATCTGTGGCCGGTGCTGGTCGCCGTCCTCGGTTGGGGTGACCGGTACCTCGCCGACGAGGAGGGCCCGCCACTCAGTGTCACGCACCGCGACTGCGGCGCCGAGGTGCGTGCCGAACTGCGCTGCGCCGGCGGGCACGACGTGGGTAGGCCCCGCGACGTGGTGCCCAGTCCGGGCCCCGGCGCCCGTCGCCGTACCGCCTGATCCGAGCCGCCGGCGGCCAGGGCACGCGCCTGCGCGCCGCGCCCGTCGCCGCGCCCCCGGCGCGCCGCGCACCCGACACCCGTCGCCCGTCGCCCGGCGCTCGTCGCGCCCGTCGTCCGTCGTCCGTCGCCCGTCGTCCGTCGTCCGTCGTCCGTCGTCCGTCGTCCGTCGTCCGTCGTCCGTCGTCCGTCGCCCGTCGTCCGTCGCCCGTCGCGCCCGTCGTCCGGCGCGGGGGGACATCGATGATCGTGCGCGTCAAAAGTGGGGCGGATGTCGGTTGGGTGTGACGGTGGCTGTTCACCAGCGTGTCGGGGGTGTTGCGGCCGTGCGACCAACCGACATCGGTGAATCCGGGCGAATCCAAGCCTTGTTAATGATCTTAAGTATGTGAATACTTCAGTTTCACCAGGCCGGTTTCCCCAGATCGGCCGGGTTGCCCTCGGGTCAGCCGCCCCCGGCAGACCCGCTCCCCCGCCCAGGAGGTTTGTTACATGCGACCCACGAGGTCCTCATTCCGCGTTGCGGCCACAGTCGCCGTTTCCGGAACCCTGGTCGTCGGCTCGCTCATCGGCGCGCCCGCCCAGGCCGCTCCTGCCGCGTCGCCCGACGCCGCCGCCGCGATCTCCGCGGAACTCGGCGACCGCTCCGCCGGCTCGTACATCGACGCCAGCGGCAAATCCGTCGTCACCGTGACCGACGCGGCCGCCGCCAGCAAGGCGAGCAAGGCCGGCGCCGTCGTCCGCTACGTCACCCGCGGCGCCGCCGAGCTCAACCGGGCCACGGCCGAGCTGGAGCGCTCCGCCAAGATCCCGGGCACCGCCTGGTGGAGTGACCCGGTCACCAACCAGGTCGTCGTCTCCGTCGACAGCACCGTCACCGGTGCCAAGCTGGAGCGGGTCAAGGCCGCCGCCGCGCGGGCCAACGGCGCGGTCCGGGTCGAGGCCGAGGCGGGCGTACTGAGCACCCGGATCTCCGGCGGCCAGGCCATCTACGCCGGCGGGGGCGGGCGTTGCTCGCTCGGCTTCAACGTGCGCAGTGGCAGCACCTACTACTTCCTGACGGCCGGGCACTGCACCAACATCTCGGCCAGCTGGTACTCGAACTCCGCCCAGACCTCGCTGCTCGGTACCCGTACCGGCACCAGCTTCCCGGGCAACGACTACGGCATCGTGCGGCACAACAACTCGGCCAACGCCGCCGGCAACGTCTCCCTCTACAACGGCAGCTTCCGGGACATCACCGGCGCCGGCAACGCCTCCGTCGGCCAGTCGGTGCAGCGCTCCGGCAGCACCACCGGCCTGCGCAGCGGCTCGGTGAACGCGACCAACGCCACTGTGAACTACGCCGAGGGCTCGGTCTCCGGTCTGATCCGCACCAACGTCTGCGCCGAGCCGGGCGACAGCGGCGGCTCGCTGTTCGCCGGCGGCACCGCCCTGGGTCTGACCTCCGGTGGTAGCGGCAACTGCCGCACCGGTGGCACGACCTTCTTCCAGCCGGTCACCGAGGCGCTCAGCCGCTACGGCGTCAGCGTCTTCTGATCCACGCACCGCTCGCGGGCCGCCGGAGAAGTTCCGGCGGCCCGCGTCGCGTTGACGGCCACCGCACTCAACCGGACACCGGGCGAACGAGGACGCTCAGCCGGGCCCGGACGATCCCGGTCGGCGCCGGCCAACCAGCACAGCGGCCAGCGGTACGACCGCCTCGGCGGCCGCCACCAGCCGCTCGGTCAGCCCGATCCATGCCCCGTCGGTGAAGAACTCGACGGCGAACCAGCCAACCAGCCCGAGGAGGACCGCCGCCGCCGTGAGCGCCAGCCGGCGTATGAAAGCCGGCGGGTGGCGGTGCTCGCGGTCCAGGGACGGCCTCGCGCGACAGGGCACTGCCAGGGCCGGCCAGACTGCCAACGCTCCGAACGCCACACCGGCGGCCACGGCGTGTGTCGTCGAGCCACCGGTCGGGCGCTGCGGGAACGCGACCACGACCAGTGTCGCCAGCCCGCCCAGCGCGAGTAGCGCTCGGCCCGCCAGCGCGGCGGTGACCAGGCCGAGCGCGGTCGTCAGGTGACAGAGGCCCAGGCCGATCAGCCCGACCGTCATGATCCAGCGATGGTCCGCACCCGTGGCGGCGAGCGCGCTGATGGTCTGCCGCACCGGGTCGAACCCGTCGGACTGGGCGGCCTGCGCCAGGGTCCAGCCGCCGACAAGGAACAGGGGTGCGCCACCGGCCGACAGCAGGGTCCAACGGGGAGCGGTGGACATTGGGCGATCGTAACGATGCGAGACCGGCGCTGTTCCCGGGCTGACCCGCCGACGGTGCGGTCGCTCGAGCAGGCGCGGGCGACGGAAAGTCGGACGGGCCGCCGACTCACGGCAGCAGGTCGGGGCGCCCGGGGGTTGGCCCACTCGGTGGTCCGAGCGGATCCGGGGGTACGACGCCGACGGTCGGCAGGTCCGGGCCGACGCGTACGGTGCCGCCGGTCGACCAGGCCAGGTGCGCGCGCCGGGCGGAGAGGACAGCCAGCAGCGGCCAGAGGGAGACCGCCACCGCCGTCACCCGCTCGGCCAGCCCAGTGCGCGACCCGCTGGTCACCTCGAACGCGCACCAGCCGAAGAGCGCCAGCAGCACGAGCGTGGCGCTCAGCCCCACCGCCCGGCGGAACGCCCAGGGCGGCTCCGGTCGGGTGGGGTGCTCGGTGTCGTGGCCGCGCGGCAGCCGCAGTGCCGAGCCGGCCGGCCACAGCACCAGGGCGAGGACGGCCACCGTCGCCGCGACGCCGTGGCTGAGCGAGCCGCCGACCGGCGGCCGGGGAAAGGCGACCAGCGCGATGGTGGCCACGCCACCGATCGCGAGCAGGAAGCGGCTGGGCAGCCCGGCCGCGTGCAGGACGGCGGCGACCGACAGGTAACAGCAGCCGAGCAGCACCAGGGCCACCACCATGATCCAGGCGTCGGTGGCGTCCTGTCCTGCCAACTCGCTGATGGTGTCCCGGACCGGGTCGTACCCGACGGGCTGTCGGGACTCCGCCACCGTCCAACCGGCCACCAGCAGCACGGGCGCCGCCGCCGCCGTGGCGACGGCCCAGTTCGGTACGGGCCGCATTTCGCCACGTTAACCGGCGTGGCTGCCGGGGGAGTCGGGTTCGGCGGTCCACCCCACCAGCGAATCGTGCCGGCCTGCCGGGTGCCCGGAGGCGAGGCGGCCACCCCTGACAGAATGCCTGTGAGGACTGTTCCACGATGAGGAGTTGCCAGCCGTGATCCGTACCCACAATGCCGGAAGCCTGCGCGCCGCGGACGCCGGCTCGACGGTGACGCTCGCCGGCTGGGTGGCCCGCCGCCGCGACCACGGCGGGGTCATCTTCGTCGACCTGCGCGACGGTTCCGGTGTTGTCCAGGTGGTGTTCCGCGAGGAAGACGCGCACGCGTTGCGCAACGAGTTCTGCGTGAAGGTCGTCGGCGAGGTGACCCGCCGCCCGGCCGGCAACGAGAACCCGGAGCTGCCCACCGGCGAGGTCGAGGTGACAGTCGTCGAGTTGGAGGTGCTCTCCGAGGCGGCGCCGCTGCCGCTGCCGGTGGACGACCAGATCGAGGCCGGCGACGACATCCGACTCCGGTACCGCTACCTGGACCTGCGCCGCAGCGGCCCGGCGAACGCGCTGCGGCTGCGCTCGCGCGCCAGCCACCTGGCCCGGGGCGTGCTGCACGAGCGGGACTTCCTGGAGATCGAGACGCCGACGCTGACCCGCTCGACGCCGGAGGGCGCCCGCGACTTCCTGGTGCCGGTGCGCCTGCAGCCGGGCAGCTGGTACGCGCTGCCGCAGTCACCGCAGCTGTTCAAGCAGCTGCTGATGGTCGGCGGCATGGAGCGGTACTACCAGATCGCCCGCTGCTACCGCGACGAGGACTTCCGCGCCGACCGGCAGCCGGAGTTCACCCAGCTCGACATCGAGATGTCGTTCGTCACCGAGGACGACGTGATCGACCTCGGCGAGGCGATCGTCTCGACGCTGTGGAAGGACCTGGCCGGGCACGAGATCTCCGGGCCGATCCCACGGATCACCTGGCACGACGCGATGGCCCGGTACGGCTCGGACAAGCCGGACCTGCGTTACGGCGTCGAGCTGACCGAGCTGACCGAGTACCTGCGCGGCACCGAGTTCCGGGTCTTCGCCGGGGCGATCGACGCGGGCGGCTACGTCGGCGCTGTGGTGATGCCGGGCGGCGCGGCGCAGAGCCGCAAGGAGCTGGACGGCTGGCAGGACTGGGCGAAGGCGCGTGGCGCGCGCGGCCTGGCGTACGTGGTGCTGGACGCCGAGACCGGCGAGGCGCGCGGCCCGGTGGCGAAGAACCTCTCCGCCGAGCACCTGGGCGGGCTCGCCGACACGGTCGGCGCCAAGCCTGGTGACGCGGTCTTCTTCGCCGCGAGCACCACCACTCGGGAGGCGCAGGAGCTGCTCGGAGCGGCCCGCGTCGAGATCGCCAAGCGGTCCGGCCTGATCGACGAGAGCGCCTGGGCGTTCTGCTGGGTGGTCGACGCGCCGATGTTCGAGCGCACGGACGAGGGCGGTTGGACCGCCGTGCACCACCCGTTCACCTCACCGAACGCGGAGTGGGTCGACCGGTTCGAGGAGGCTCCGGACCGCGCCCTGGCGTACGCGTACGACATCGTCTGCAACGGCAACGAGATCGGCGGCGGGTCGATCCGTATCCACCGGGGTGACGTGCAGAAGCGGGTCTTCGACCTGCTCGGCATCACTCCCGAGGAGGCGCAGGACAAGTTCGGCTTCCTGCTGGAGGCGTTCAAGTACGGCGCGCCGCCGCACGGCGGTATCGCCTTCGGCTGGGACCGGGTCTGCATGCTGCTCGCCGGCGCCGACTCCATCCGTGAGGTCATCGCCTTCCCGAAGACCCGGGGTGGCTTCGACCCGCTGACCAGCGCCCCCACCCCGATCACCGCCCAGCAGCGCACCGAGGCCGGCATCGACGCCAAGCCGAAGCCCGCCGCAACGGCCCACACCGGAACGGCAGGCCCGGCAGCCCCGGTGGCAGACCCAGTCTGACCCGCCCGCTCCTGCTTGGTTGATCAAGAGGTTTGCGTCATCATCAGGCCGATCGATGACGCAAACCTCTTGA
>NZ_JBEZGJ010000281.1:0-6268 GCF_040649965.1 Micromonospora sp. NPDC048843 | reverse complement strand
CGCGTTGACGTCCTGCACCCAACTGGTCAGGTCGTACCCGGGCTCGGTGACGGTGATGTCGTGCTGGACCTTGTTGCCGAGACCGAGCCGCGCGGCCGCCGCAGCCACATCCAGCACCGCTTCGGCGCGCAGCTCCGGATCACGGACCACACCGCCGGCGCCGACCCGGTCCTTGCCGACCTCGAACTGCGGCTTGACCATCAACGCCAGGTCACCGTCGTCGCGGGTGCAGCCGGCCAACGCCGGCAGCACCAGCCGCAACGAGATGAACGACAGATCCGCCACAGTGAGGTCGACCTGGCCACCGATCACGTCAGCATCGAGGGTACGGACATTCGTGCGCTCCAGGACGCGGACCCGCTCGTTCGTACGCAGCGGCCAGGCGAGCTGCCCGTAGCCGACGTCCACGGCCACCACCTCGGCCGCGTCGGCGCGCAGCAGCACGTCGGTGAACCCACCTGTCGACGCTCCCGCGTCCAGGCAACGCCGCCCGGCCACGTGCAGCCCACCGGGGGCGAACGCGGCCAGCGCGCCGGCGAGCTTGTGCCCACCCCGGGAGACGTACTCCTCGGCCGGGTCCGCACCGGTCACCAGGAGCGGGTCGGCGGGGTCGACCATCGCGGCCGCCTTGCGGGCGACCACGCCCCGCAGTTGGACCCGGCCGGCCTCCACCAACGCGGCGGCCTGCTCACGGGAGCGGGCCAGACCGCGGCGGACGAGTTCGGCGTCCAGCCGGTTACGACGTGCCATGCGTGTGGTTCTCCGGTCTGCTCAGGCCTGGTCGTCCCGCTCAGGTCTGGTCGATGGTGGCGAGGGTTTCCCGCAGCGTCTCGTAGGCCGCCTCGTACTGGGCGATCTGGTCGGCCGGAGCGAGCGTCGCCGCGTTGGCGATGGCCCGCACGGCGGCGTCCACCGCCGGATGCCGTGTCTCGTCGTCCCCGAGATCCGGCGGCGGCCCGGGGCGGACACCCACCGGCGGACCGGGCCGGGCCGGGGAAGAGCCGCCAGCCGGCGGACCGGGCCGGGTCGGGAAGGACCCGCCGGCCGGCGGACCGGGCCGGGTCATTCGGCGTCGTCCGGCCGCTGCCTGCGAATCGCCGCCTTCTTGGCCGGCATCACGGCCGGCGTCGGGACGTCCTCGTCGGCCGTCGGGCTGATCGTCGCCGGCGGCTTCGTGGCGATGGCCTTCTTCGCCACGGCCTTCTTGGCGACGGCCTTCTTCGCCACGGCCTTCTTGGCCACCGGCGCGGAGACCGGGGCACCGGCCGAGGCGTCGGACGGCACGAGACCGGCGCCGGGCCGCGCGGCGACGGTCGGGTCGGGTTGTGGCCTGGGGCCGGCGGGCGGCGCGTCCGCCGACTCGGTGGACCGCGCCTCCCGCAGCTGCCGTTCCAGGTCGTGCACCCGCCGGGTCAGCTCGGCCACCTCGTCGGCGGTGGCCAGACCGACAGCGCCGAGAGCCCGGTCGACCTCGAAGCGGACCAGCTTGGTCAGCGCCTCCCGGTTGGCGGCGCCGGTGGTGACCAGTTCCTCGCCGAGGGCCTGGAGTTGGGCGGCGGTCGCGCCGCCGGAGCCGACGAGGCGACGTGCCACGTCCTGGGCCTTCTTCCGGGGCGCCTCCGCAAGGCCCATGGCCAGCTCGAGGTAGGCGCGCCACGCGTCCTGCATGCCTGAGTCCTTCCACGGGGCGGGGTGTGCAGGTGTCACGCTACCGGGCACCCCCGACCGACCCGTGCGGTACGGTGCCGAGGACGGCGTGGCGATCAGCGAGGGGGAGATGTGGCCAGCGTGGACGAGTGCCGGCAGGCGTTGCAGGAGCTGGCCGCCCGGTTGGATCGCAACGCCGAGACGGTACGCGAACGGATCGACCTGGACCGGACGCTGGCCTGCCGAATCACCGACCTGGACACCGCGTTCCACGGCCGGATCACCGGCGGCCGACTGGTCGAGCTGACCGACGGCGACGACCCCAAGGCCAAGATCGCGCTGAGCACGTCCAGCGACGACCTGCTCGCCCTGGTCCGCGGCGACCTGGACGTCACCAGCGCGGTGACCTCCCGCCGGGTGTCGATCAAGGCCAACCCGTTCGACCTGCTCAAGCTGCGCAAGCTGCTCTGACGACCGTTCGGCTCACGCCGCCGAGGTCAGACCGAAACTCTCCACCGCGTGGGCCGCGTCCGGGCCCACCGGGCGGATCTTCGGCAGCGCCGGCGCGGGCGCCGACCAGGCCACCGCGCAGAGCGCCGCCAGGGCGTCCAGCGGTCGACCGGCCCCGGCCAGCTCCAGCGTGCCGTCCCGGTCGGTCACGGACCAGCCGCCAGCGTCCTCAAGGCCCGGGACCCGCACGGCGGCAGCCGGGTCGAAGAGCCCCGCCAGGTCTCTCGCGACGTACGTGGGACGTCGCCGCGGCTCGGCGGCCAGCAGCTCCGGTACACCGCTGACGCCGGTGAGCACGAGCAGGCTGTCCAGCCCGGCCCGGCGCGCGCCCTCGATGTCGGTGTCCAGCCGGTCACCCACCACCAGGCTCCGCCCACCGCCACTGCGCTTGGCGGCGGTCTCGAACAACGCCGGCTCCGGCTTGCCGACCACCACGTCGGGGTCCCGCTCCAGTGCCGTACGCAGCACGGCGACCAGCGACCCGTTGCCGGGCAGCGGTCCCCGCCCACTGGGCAGGGTCCGATCGGTGTTGGTGGCGATCCAGATCGCACCCGCCCGCACCGCCACCGACGCTTCGGCCAGCTCGGCCCAGCCGACCTGCGGGCCGTACCCCTGCACGACCGCCGCCGGCTTCTCATCGGCCTGGGTGACCGGGTTCAGGCCGACCGCTCGCAGCTCCGCGCGCAGCGCCTCCGCGCCGACCACCAGCACCGACGCGCCGGCGGGCAGCCGGTCGCGCAACAACTCGGCCGAGGCGGCCGCGGAGGTGAGGACCTCCTCCGGCCGGGCCGGCACTCCCATCCCGGTCAGCAGGTCCGCGACCTCGCTGGACCGGCGGGACGCGTTGTTGGTGGCGTACGCCACCGCCCGTCCCTCCGCGTGCAGCCGGGCCACCGCGTCGACGGCGCCGGGGATCGGCCGGTCGATCAGGTAGATCACGCCGTCCAGGTCGAAGACGACCAGGGTGTACCCGTCGACCAGCCGCTCCCCCACGCCCGCGCTCACCGCTGCGTCGACCCCGACTCGTCATCCCGGGCCGGCACGGTCCCGTCGCCGTTCGCCGCGTCCCCGTCCGTCACGCCGCTGTCGCCAGTGGTGGCCGCGTCGGCGTTGCCGCTTCCGGTGGGGTGACGGTCCTCGTCCTCGTCGTCGAAGCCTTCGTCGTCAGCGGGAGGGCCGACAGCGTCGTCCTCCTCGTCGTCGTCGAAGTCCTCGTCGTCGTCGTCGTCATCATCGTCGTCATCGTCGTCATCGTCGTCATCGTCGTCATCGTCGTCGTCGTCGTCGTCATCGTCGTCGTCGTCGTCGACATCGTCGTCGTCGTCGTCGTTCGTGTCGGTGGCCAGGTCAGCGTCGGGTCGGGCCGGCACCGCACCGGGAGCGCCCGGGCCAGCGGCGATCTCCTCGGCGGCCTCGTCCTCCTCGTCACCCTCGATGACCACGCCGTCGAGTTCGAGCAACCGCTCGGCGGCGTCGGTCTCGCCCTCGGTGTCCACGTCGGCAGCGCGGGAGAACCATTCGCGGGCCTCCTCGCGCCGACCCACAGCGAGCAGCGCGTCGGCGTACGCGTAGCGCAGTCGGGCCGTCCACGGCACGGTGGCCTCGTTGGTGAGGTCCGGAACCTGGAGCATCGCGACCGCGGCGTCCTTCTGCCCGAGGTCACCCCGCGCGCCGGCGGCGACGATCAGCAGTTCGATCGCCACGGCCTGGTCCAGCTTCTCCCGGTCCGCGCCACGGAACAGGTCAATGGCCCGCTCCGGCCGGCCGAGAGCCCGCTCGCAGTCCGCGAGCACGGCCAGGTGGCTCTGCAGTCCGCTCATCCGGTGGTACGTGCGCAGCTCGGCGATCGCCGACTGCCACTCCCCCGCGCGGTACGCGGCCAGGCCGACCGCCTCGCGGACAGCGGAGATGCGCGACGCGAGCCGCCGGGCGGCCAGCGCGTGCGCCAACGCCTCGGCCGGGTCCTCGTCGATCAGCTGCCCAGTGGCGACCAGGTGCCGGGCCACCGTCTCGGCGACCGGCTTGTTCAGCGAGAGCAGCTCAGCGCGGACGTCCTTGTCGAGGTCGGTCGCGACAATGTCGTCCGGCAGCGCCGGGGCCGAGCTACGCCCGCCCTCGGACGACTCGGAGCCACCCGCGCGGTCATCGCGACGGAACTCCCCCTCGCGACGCGGCCGCTCGTCGGACCGGAAACCCCCGGTACGCTCTCCGCCCCGGTAGCCGCCCTCGCGGTCACCGCCCCGGAAGCCACCCTCACGGGGCGCGCTGGAACGCGAACCGTCGCGGTCACCGCCCCGGAAACCGCCCTCACGACGGTCGCCGCCCCGGAAGCCACCCTCACGGGGAGCGCCGGAACGCGAGCCATCACGGTCGCCGCCCCGGAAGCCACCCTCACGGGGAGCGCCGGAACGCGAGCCATCACGGTCGCCGCCCCGGAAACCGCCGTCACGGGGCGCGCTGGAACGCGAGCCATCCCGATCGCCGCCACGGAAGCCACCTTCGCGCGGCGGGCCCGAGCGAGTGCGGTCACCGCCCTGGTAACCGCCCTCACGACGGTCACCACCACGGAAACCACCATCGCGGTCACCACCGCGGAAGCCACCCTCACGGGGAGCGCCCGAGCGCGAACCGTCACGGTCGCCGCCCCGGAAGCCACCCTCACGGGGCGCGCTGGAACGCGAGCTGTCACGGTCGCCGCCCCGGAAGCCACCTTCGCGACGGTCACCGCCGCGGAAACCACCGTCGCGGTCGCCACCACGGAAGCCACCCTCGCGCGGCGGGCCCGAGCGAGTCCGGTCCCCACCCTGGTAACCGCCCTCACGACGGTCACCACCACGGAAACCACCTTCACGGGGGGCGCTGGAACGCGAGCCATCGCGGTCACCACCACGGAAACCACCCTCACGGGGAGCGCCCGAGCGCGAACCGTCCCGGTCACCGCCCCGGAAGCCGCCTTCGCGACGGTCACCGCCTCGGAAGCCACCGTCGCGGTCACCACCGCGGAAACCGCCCTCACGGGGAGCGCTCGAACGCGAGCCATCCCGATCGCCGCCACGGAAACCGCCCTCACGGGGGGCGCTGGAACGCGAGCTGTCTCGGTCGCCGCCCCGGAAGCCACCGTCGCGGTCGCCACCGCGGAAACCGCCTTCGCGACGGTCACCGCCCCGGAAACCACCGTCGCGGTCACCACCGCGGAAACCGCCCTCACGGGGAGCGCTCGAACGCGAGCCATCTCGATCGCCGCCCCGGAAGCCACCCTCGCGACGGTCGCCACCACGGAAACCGCCATCGCGGTCACCGCCACGGAAACCACCCTCGCGCGGCGGGCCGGAGCGAGTGCGGTCACCACCCTGGTAACCGCCCTCACGACGGTCGCCGCCACGGAAGCCACCCTCACGGGGAGCGCCCGAGCGCGAACCGTCACGGTCGCCGCCCCGGAAACCACCCTCACGACGGTCGCCGCCACGGAAACCGCCATCGCGGTCACCGCCACGGAAGCCACCCTCACGGGGAGCGCTGGAACGAGAACCGTCGCGGTCGCCGCCCCGGTAGCCACCCTCGCGGGGAGCACCGGACCGGAAACCGCCCTCACGCGGAGCGCTGGAACGCGACCCGTCACGGTCGCCGCCACGGTAGCCACCTTCGCGCGGAGCGCTGGAACGCGACCCATCACGGTCGCCACCACGGTAGCCACCTTCGCGCGGAGCGCTGGAACGCGACCCATCACGGTCGCCACCACGGTAGCCACCCTCGCGCGGAGCGCTGGAACGCGAGCCGTCGCGGTCGCCGCCACGGAAACCACCCTCGCGGCGGTCGCCGCCGCGGTAGCCGCCCTCACGGGGGGCGCTGGAGCGCGAGCTGTCCCGGTCACCAGAACGGGAGCCAGAGTCGCGGCCGCCGGCGTATCCGCCTCGGGCGCCGCCGCTGTCACGGTCTCCCCGGTGCGGGGGCCGGCCTTGGTCATCGCGGCGCGGGCCGCGGTCGCTTCCGCCCGCACCGTCAGTACGGTCTTCGTAACGACGGGGACGGTCTCCGCCCTGCGGTCCTGTCATCGGGCCGCCGCCCGCCGTGATGGCCGCGCTGGGCGACAAGGCCCGGACGCGAGGCATCA
>NZ_JBEZGJ010000280.1:0-6359 GCF_040649965.1 Micromonospora sp. NPDC048843 | reverse complement strand
AGGTGCAGGGCGCGTCCACGGCTGACGGTGGGAACGTGGTGCAGTACGCCGACTGGGGTGGCACCAACCAGCAGTGGCAACTCGTCCAGGTGGGCAGCGGGAACCCGGGCACCCCCGGCACGTCGTACCCGAACCCCGTGGTCTGGCAGGACTTCGCCGACGTCGACATCATCCGGGTGGACAACGCCTACTACATGTCGGCGTCCACCATGCACTACTCGCCTGGCGCGCCGGTCCTGCGCTCGTACGACCTGGTCAACTGGGAGTTCGCCGGGCACTCCGTACCCAAGCTCGACTTCGGCTCGAAGTACGACATGAGTGGTGGTAACGCCTACGTCGACGGCATCTGGGCGTCGACGCTGAACTACCGGCCGAGCAACCGGACGTACTACTGGGCCGGGTGCATCGACTTCGCGCAGACCCACATCTACACCGCGTCCGCCGTCGACGGCACCTGGAGCAAGCACGCCACCATCCCCAACTGCTACTACGACGCGGGGATGCTGGTCGACGACAACGACACCATGTACGTGGCGTACGGCAACGGCACCATCAGCGTGGCGCAGCTGTCCGCGGACGGGAAGTCCCAGGTCCGTGCCCAGCAGGTGTACCAGACGCCGTCGAGCATCGGGACGCTGGAGGGCGCCCGCTTCTACAAGCGCAACGGCGCCTACTACATCTGGCTCACCCGCCCGGCCAACGGCCAGTACGTGTTGAAGTCGACGAACGGCCCGTTCGGACCGTACGAGCAGCGGCAGGTGCTGCTCAACCTGCCCGGTCCGATCTCCGGTGGCGGTGTGCCGCACCAGGGTGGGCTGGTGCAGACCCAGAACGGCGACTGGTACTACATGTCCTTCGTCGACGCGTACCCCGGTGGTCGGATGCCGGCCATGGCCCCGATCACCTGGACCGGCGACGGCTGGCCCGTGCTGCAGACGGTCAACGGCACGTGGGGCAGCTCGTACCCGAAGCCGAACCTGCCCGCGCCGCCCCGGGCGGTCAAGCCGCTCACCGGCAGCGACACGTTCGCCGGCACCACGCTCGGCCCGCAGTGGGAGTGGAACCACAACCCGGACACCAGCAAGTGGTCGGTCAACAACGGGCTGAACCTGCAGACCGCCACCGTCACCGGCGACCTGTACAAGGCGCGTAACACGCTGACCCACCGCATCCAGGGCCCCACCTCGACAGCGACGATCGAGTTGGACTACTCCACCATGCGCGACGGTGATCGCACCGGCCTGGCGGTGCTGCGCAACTCGTCGGCCTGGATCGGAGTCCGACGGGACAACGGGTCCACCCGACTGGTCATGCAGAACGGGCTGACGATGGACGGCAGTTGGAACACCACCAGCACCGGCAGCGAGGTGGCGAGCACCGCCGTCTCCGGTGGCCGGATCTGGTTGCGCGCCAACGCCGACATCAGACCCGGCTCAGGCCGACAGGCCCGTTTCTCGTACAGCACCGACGGGGTCAACTTCACCTCGTTCGGCAACGCCCTGACGCTGGCGAACAACTGGCAGTTCTTCATGGGGTACCGATTCGCCATCTTCAACCACGCGACGCAGGCGCTCGGTGGCGCGGTCACCGTGCGGCGCTTCGACCTGACCACTCCGTGACACCGGTCACACGACGATCGATCTAAGCGGTGGCGCTGGCGACGCAGCCCTGGCGGCATGTGAAGTCCGCGCCACCGCGTCAGGTCCTCGCCGGCCTGTTCCACGCTCTGTCCAGGAGCGAGGGCAGGCCGGCGCACCACCACATCCGGACCGCGTCCCGTGCCAGCTGGTTGGGGGCTTCCAACGGGCACCGCGTTGTACGGCTTCGGCGCCTCAAGCGGTCCCCGCACAGGCGTGCCGTGTTCGGGGCCGTTGCTGGCGTAGACTGTCGGCGATCCAGCGCTGGTCACCTGGGATTCAGCACCGGCGTGGTGACTGAGCGAGGGGGATCGGGCCGGGCCGCTCCAGTCGACGTCGACGGGCCGCGGGCCGGAGATGTAGCGGGGGGAGTGAAATGGCCGTCCACGGTCCCGCGATGACGGACGTTGCTCGTCTCGCCGGTGTCTCCCATCAGACGGTGTCGCGGGTGCTCAACGGGCACCCCAACGTCCGTGAGCAGACCCGGCTTCGGGTACGCGCGGCGATCGCCGAACTCGGCTACCGTCCCAACGGCGCGGCACGCGCCCTGGTGACCGGTCGGTCACAGGTCATCGGTGTGGTCGCGCAGAACACGACGCTCTACGGTCCGGCATCACTGCTGGCCGCCCTCGAGCAGACTGCCGCCGAAGAGGGCTTCGCGGTCAGCGTCGGCAGCGTCCGAAACCTGGACCACCGCTCCATCTCGGCGGCCGTCGAGCGGCACCTGTCGCACCGGGTCGCCGGCATCGTGGTCATCGCCCCGGTCGAGTCGGCCGGTGAGGCGCTGGAGCGCCTGCCCAAGGACGTCCCGCTGGTCACTGTCGACGGTGACCCGAGCCGGCCGGTGCCGCTGGTGACTGTCGACCAGGTGGCGGGTGCCCGGGCGGCGACGCAGCATCTGCTCGACGCCGGGCACCGCACCGTCTGGCACGTCTCCGGGCCGACCGACTGGTTCGACAGCGTGGGTCGGATCGACGGCTGGCGGCAGGCTTTGCTGGCCGCCGGGCTGGATCCGCCGCCGCCGATGCCGGGGGACTGGTCCGCGGCGTCGGGTTACCGGTGCGGGCAGATGTTGGCGCGGATGCCGGAGGTCACCGCCGTCTTCACCGCCAACGACCATCTCGCGCTGGGCGTGCTGCGGGCGCTGCACGAGTTCGGTCGACGGGTGCCGCACGAGATCAGTGTGGTCGGCTTCGACGACGTACCGGAGGCGGCGTACTTCATTCCGCCGCTGACCACCGTCCGACCGGACTTCGACGCGGTGGCGCGAGCGAGCCTGCAGATGCTGCTGTCCCAGATCGAGTCGGGCACCGGTGAGGCGCTGCGGCAGACAATCGCCCCGGCTCTGGTCGCCCGCGAGAGCGTCGCTCCACCTCGTCACTGACGGTCGGACCAACCTGAGGTCGCCCCAGCGTAGTGCGGGGAGCGGTCCCGCTGCCGCCGCTGCCCAGCGGTGCACGCGCGGGGGTCGCGCCAGCGCGCGCCCGTTTTCGGCTTCGTCGCCGAATAAGACGCGACTCGATGGGTTGCTGAGCGTGACCAATCGATGTCGAGCGATGCGACGCGGTGAAGGTATTGAACCTCGTGAAATGTCGCCGTAACATGATGGGCGTCTCTGTTAACGCTAACAAAAATTGGCGTCCAACTATCGGCGTACCGACCAGCGATCGTAAACACGGGCGGGCGTCACCGACAAGGAGGCTCGATGAACCGCAATACCCGAGGTCGTCGCTGGGGGAGCGCACTGGCGGCAGGAATTCTGCTCGCCGGTGCCCTGGTCGGCCTTCGCGCCCCGACGGCGCAGGCACTGGACAACGGCGTGGCGCGCACTCCCCCCATGGGTTGGAACTCGTGGAACTCGTTCGGCTGCAACATCAACGAGGCGCTGATCCGGCAGACGGCGGATGCGATCGTCAGCAGCGGCATGCGGGACCTGGGCTACAACTACGTAGTGGTCGACGACTGCTGGTTCAACCCCAACCGGGACAGCTCCGGCAACATCCAGGGCGACCCCAGCCGGTTCCCCAGCGGGATGAAGGCGCTCGGCGACTACCTGCACGCCCGCAACCTGAAGTTCGGCCTCTACCAGGTGCCGGTCGACAAGACCTGCGCGCAGTACTTCGGCGCCTACCCCGGCGCGACCGGCAGCCGCGGCCACGAGGTGCAGGACGCGCGCCAGTTCGCCGCCTGGGGTGTCGACTTCCTCAAGTACGACTGGTGCTCGCCGGAGGGCAGCATCAACGACCAGGTGGCCACCTTCGCCAAGATGCGTGACGCACTGGCCGCCACCGGCCGACCGATCGTCTACAGCATCAACTCCAACAGCATCCACGCCAAGACCGGCCCGCAGCGCAACTGGGGCGACGTGGCGAACATGTGGCGAACCACCGAGGACATCACCAACGCGTGGGACACCGGCCAGAGCAACGGCTACCCGATGGGCATCCAGAACATCATCAACGTAACGGTTCCGCTGGCGTCGTACGCGAGGCCGGGCGGGTTCAACGACCCCGACATGATGGAGGTCGGCCGGGGCGGCATGAATGACACGGAGATGCGCAGCCACTTCGCCATGTGGGCGATCATGGCGTCTCCGCTGATCGCCGGCAACGACGTGCGGAACATGAACGCCGCGACGCAGACAATCCTCAAAAACGCCAACCTGATCGCGATCAACCAGGACTCGCTCGGGTTGCAGGGGGCGCAGGTGTCGTTCGACGGCACGCGTCGGGTGCTGGCCAAGCGGCTCGCCAACGGTGACGTCGCCGTCGCCCTGTTCAACCAGGGCGGCTCGACGACGACGATCTCGACCACGGCCGCGGCCATCGGCAAGTCCGGCTCGTCGTTCACCCTGGTGGACGCGTGGACCGGTGGCACCAGCACCAGCAGCGGGACCATCAGCGCCAGCGTCCCCGCGCACGGCACCGTGGTGTACCGGGTCAGCGGTGGCGGAACGACTCCTCCGACGACGCCGCCGCCGACCACGTCGAGCGCGTACGCCAGCGCCGCCTCCGGCCGCTGCCTCGACGTGCCGAACAGCAGCACGACCAACGGCACGCAGCCGGTCATCTGGGACTGCAACGGCGCCGCCAACCAGCGCTGGACCAGCAACGGTCAGACCCTGCAGGCCCTGGGCAAGTGCCTGGACGCGCCGCCGAACGCCGCAGCCGGCGCCAAGGTGCAGATCTGGGACTGCAACGGCGGGACCAACCAGCAATGGACTGTCAACGCCAACGGCACGATCAGCAACGTGCAGTCGGGGCTCTGCCTGGACGTCAACGCCAACGCCACTGCCAACGGCACCACGGTGATCCTCTGGACCTGCACCGCGGCGGCGAACCAGCGGTGGTCGCAGCGGTAGTCGACCGGGACCGCCGACCGCCGAGGTCGCGGCGACCCACCTGATCCGACGGTAGTGCCAGTGCCCGCGGACGACAGATGTCGTCCGCGGGCATCGGTCTGTAGAGTGCTGCGGACGACCACGCTGAGTTGCCGCGTCCTGCCCTTCCGGCGGATCGGTCACATGGCTACGCTCGCCTGGATGCTCCGTTACGAGACCGTGACACCGGTATTTCGGATCTGGTGTTGACGCAGTCTATGTGAGCGCTAACACTACCCGAAAGATGACACTTGGCCCCGGCAGTCGGCGGGGGAGTCCAGAGAGGAGAAGCCCGTGGGCAGGAAATTCCTGGTTGCTCTCGGCGGCGCGGCACTCGCGCTGAGTTTGGCGGCGTGCAGCGGCGGGGGTGCGGGCAGCGGTGAGAAGTCCGGCGACGAGAAGCCGAGCGATCTGACCATCGGTGTCTCGATGCCGACCCAGACCTCGGAGCGGTGGATCGCCGACGGCAACGCGGTGAAGTCGAAGCTTGAGGCCAAGGGCTACAAGGTCGACCTCCAGTACGCCGGCGACGACATCCCCACGCAGTCGCAGCAGGTCGACCAGATGATCACCCAGGGTGCCGATGTTCTGGTCCTCGCGGCGATCGACGGCACCGCGCTCAGCAGCCAGCTGCAGGCCGCCGCCGCCGCGAAGATCCCGGTCATCTCCTACGACCGACTGATCCGTGGCAGCAAGGACGTCGACTTCTACGTCAGCTTCGACAACTACAAGGTTGGCGTCGCCCAGGGCACCGCGCTGCTCGTCGGTCTCGGCCTGCTGAACAAGGACGGCTCGAAGGGCACGGCCAAGGGGCCGCTGAACGTCGAGCTCTTCGCCGGGTCGCTGGACGACAACAACACCCAGTACTTCTTCGGTGGCGCGATGGACACGCTGAAGCCGTTCATCGAGAACGGCACGCTGGTCGTCAAGTCCAAGCAGACCACCCCCGAGCAGGTAGCCATCCTGCGGTGGCAGCAGGAGACCGCGCAGAAGCGGATGGAGAACCTGCTCACCTCCAGCTACAACGACGGCTCGAAGGTCGACGGGGTGCTCTCGCCGTACGACGGCATCTCCCGCGGCATCATCACGGCCCTGCAGAACGCCGGCTACGGCAAGGGCGCGAAGAAGCTCCCCGTCGTGACCGGCCAGGACGCTGAGATCGCCTCGATCAAGCTGATCAACGACGGCGTGCAGAGCTCCACGGTCTTCAAGGACACCCGGCTGCTGGCCGAGCAGGCCGTGAACGCGCGACCAATCGGCACCGCCCCCGAAGACACCTCCACACCCGGCTCAATCACATAATCAGTACAATTAACCGTCGCCTCAGTCGGACCATACGCATT
>NZ_JBEZGJ010000279.1:0-6443 GCF_040649965.1 Micromonospora sp. NPDC048843 | reverse complement strand
GCTGCCGCCGCCGGGCGGCGAGCCAGCCCCGGACGCCGAGAACGCCGGCGGTGGTGCCGATTGCCAGGGACGCGGCGATCAGGAGCAGCTACGTCGGGAGCCGCGCGGCAACCAGCCGATGAACCTGTCCTGGAGCGACATCACCGGAGCGGCGCGCAGATCCTCGGTGGCGGCGGCGAGGCAGGAGCCCAGATAGACGCTGAGCATTGCGCGGTCACCCCCGTACTCCGCCAGCAGCCGGGTGCGCTTCGTCGCGCACGGCCACTCGTCACCGCAGGAGCCGCAGCTCCAGCAGGGGGTCTTCGGGGCGTGTTCGTCAGCCCGCACCCCCGGCCGTTCCAGGCCATCGGTCATCGCACGTCCTTCCAGATGTCCACGGGACTGGCGGCTGCCGTGCCGGCCAGCATTGATGGTGGTCCCCCCGGAGCCATCAGGGAGGGCGCTGCGCGTCCCTCCGGTGTTACATCTTTGCGGTACCTTCGGCGGTCATGGGAGTCGGAAATTTGACGGTTAACTCTCTGCGTCATTCCTACCGACCAGTAGGTCACCGGAATGCGTGACCTGCTCCCATCGACGGTCGCCGTCGCCGTCGCCGGGCCCGAGGACTGGACGGGCGAATTACTCCCCGCTGAGCAGGCATGTCTCGGTGAGCGGGCGGCGCAGACCCGTCGGCGGGACTTTGCCGCGGGAAGGAATTGCGCTCGCAGGGCATTGCGCGACCTCGGCCTGCCGGCGACAGCCGTGCCGGCCGCCGCCGACCGCGCGCCGGTCTGGCCATCCGGGGTGGTCGGCAGCATCACCCACACCGCCGGCTACTGCGCCGCGGCGGCGGCGCGCACCACCGACATCCGGTCCGTCGGGATGGATGCCGAGCAGCACCGCGAGGTCAATCCGGGAGTACGCAGACTCGTGCTGCTGCCCGAGGAGGAGGCCACCTGCGCACGGCTACCCGGCGGCACCTACTGGCCGGTCGTGCTGTTCAGCGCGAAGGAGACCATCTACAAGGTGTGGCATCCGATCGTCCGCGGCTGGCTGGACTTCCACGACGCCCTACTCGACATCGATCCGGATGCCGGAACGTTCACGGCCCGGATCGCACCGGCCCGGGTGGACGCGGCGGCTGTCGACGACCCGCCCACATCGATCAGCGGTCGCTTCGTGATCGCCGACGGGCTGGTCCGCACCGCCGCCGCGCTCCCGGCACGATGACCTCGACTAGTTACTCAAAGCGATGAATGGAATACTGATCCACATTGGCGTTCGGTGACCGGTTGACCACCGTCCACGCTGGCCGGACGGGTTTCGCATCCTCTCGATGGGAAGCCGTCCGGCGTGGCGACTGGACGCTCCGCCACCCACGGTAACGTCGAAGAGTTCCCGCACCGCACGTACCGAAGTTTCAAGGAGTACGGTGACCCACCCCCAGCCCCCCGTCAGGCCGCACGACCCCCGACAGCCGAACCAGCAGCCGCCGACCCGCTCGTCCGCGGCCACACCGCAGCCGCCGTTCTCGGGGGCTGCGTACCCGGCGGCCGGCGGGCACACGGGCCATGGCGGCGGATATCGGGCACCCGGTGGTTCCGGCTACCCGATCATCGCACCGCCACCTGCGCAGACGGACCGCGCCAAGAAGTCCGTAGTGGTCGTCGCGGTCACCGCGGCCGTACTCACACTGCTCACCTGCGCCGGCGGCATCGTGGCGGTCGTGATCGGCACCAAGGGCACCTCGACCACTGTGAGCGAGGCGCAGGCCACCCCACCGACCCCGCCGCCGGCGAACGGCGACACCCGCGACCTGTCGCCGGGCGACACTCTGATCATCAACCGCGAGGCCGGCACCGTCGAGATCACCGTCACGAAGTTCAGCAGCGCCACCAAACCCTGCAAGTCCCATGGACTGAAGCCCGGCGAGGGCATGTACGTGATCGCCGATGTGACGGTGGCTGTCACCAAGGGCACCGCGTCGACGAACCCGCTCTACTTCCAGTGGGTCGCCGCCGACGGCACCAAGACCACAGCGATCGGTGGAGCCTTCTCCGGCTGCGGCAAACCGATGCCGGCCGTCGACGATCTGACCGCCGGCACCAGACGCACCGGCAGCGTGGTGTTCGACGTGCACGACACCTCGGGCGCGCTGGAGTACCAGGACCAGTTCCAGACCGCCGGTTCCTGGAAGCCGTGACGCGCTGACGCGACGTGGGGCCGACCCGTCCGGGCCGGCCCCACGCGGTGGGAGAGTCGGTGGGTCAGCAGCCAGTCCAGCGCACCGGGGTCAGCCGGTCGGCGAGGACGTTGCGGAACCCGACGATGGTGCCCGAGTCGGAGATGGACCGGGCCCCGACGACCACCCCTACGCCGCCACCCGGCAGCACCCGAGAGGTGGAGCCCCTGGCAACGCGGTCACCGCCCACCACGACGCCCTTGGCGTTGACGCCGGTCAGGGCCGGCATGTCCTGGTCGAGCAACGTGTGCGAGCCGTTCCGAAGGTCCCACCGAACCCTGGTCGACGTGGTGCCGCCGCCCAGCCATACCTGGCCGATCGCCCAGCGGCCCGCCGCCGCGCCGGCCGTGCTCCACTCGGCGCCGGGGAACGTGAGCGCGTCGATCCGGCCGTTCGGGCGGCGGACCCAGCTGTTCCAGTCTCCGAAGGCTCCGGCGCTACCGACGATGGTCCCGTTGTCAGTGATCCCACCAGCCTGGGCGTCGACCGGGGCGTCGAGCACCTCCACAGTGCCCGGACGGGCGGCCGGCCAGCGCAGCGCGACCATTTCCCCGGAGACGATGTCGGAGCCGTGGCCGACGATGTCGCCGGCATCGTTGATGGCGCTGACATACGTGGCGGTGGACGGCAGCATCGGCAACTGCTCGAGCTTGCCGTCGCGGTACCTCCACGGCTGCCCGTATCCGGTCTCCGCCGATCCGTTGCCGATCACGACGCCGTCGGCGTTGATGTCGACGGGGGTGGCCGAGCCCTCCGACTCCAGCTCGGTGACCCGCTGCCCGTCCCAGAACAGCAGCAGGTACTGGTTGTCGGTCTCACCGACCCGCAGCGCGGTGCCCGCGACGTAGCGACCCGTCGGGTCGACGGCGTTCGCGTCGGCGCGATAGGTGTCGGTCGGGTACGGCAGTGTACTGATCTTGCAGGTGCGGAGGGTCGCCCCGCCGGGCGCGGCGGTCGCCGTCGCGGAGACAGCGACGCCGAGAGAGGTGGCCAGCAGACCGGTTGCGGTGGCTGCGAGCATCCGGCGTCGAGTGCTTCGATTCATCCTTGCTCCCCGTGTGGGGCCCGGGTGCTCCCGGGCATTCGGTTGATACCCGGCTCCACAGGTGAGCTGGCTGTACGGTTGCGCACTGTCAGCCAAGAGACAGGAACGGATCAACAGCAGCTACCGCCCCCATGCCTCGGCGGCGGTGACGACCGGCCGGCCGGCGCGTACCGATTCGTCGATGGCGAGGCTGATCAGATGGTCCTGGCAGGCTTCGGCAAGCGGATACGGAGCCGGGCCCTCCTCCCGCGCCCACGCCCCGGCACGGGCGACGATGTCGGCCACCGCGATGTCGTCGTCGGACATCCCGCTGCCGACGAACGGATTGCGGTAGACCACGTCGCCATCGAAGCTGATGTGTTTGAGGTCGAGCCCTTCCAGATTGAGGTCGAGACCGGTCTGCCGCCGGGCCAGAAACGACTCCACCGGCGTGCTCTGGTCGACCAGGCGGACCACCCGGTCGTCCACCAGCTCACCGCGCGAGCCCCGGACCACCAACCGGCGGGTACGCAGCGGGTTCCACCACTGGTTGTCGGTGAAGTCGTACAACCCCATCCGCCCGCCGAAGTCGATGGTCGCGAGGGTGGTGGAGAGCTGCTGCGGGGTGTCGTCGCCGCTCCAGCCGGCCGGCGAGAGCGGATTGGCCAGCGGCGCGACGAAGGCGCGCGCGCTCACCTCGGCGCTCTCGTGACCGACGCCGAGCAGACCCCGGATCAGTGAGACCGCGTGGTACAGGTGGGTCGACGAGATCTGGACCGAGGTCGGCTCACCGAGCACGCCGGCGCGGACCAACGCCAGCCGTGCCGCATGACCGGGCATCAGCAGGTACTGCTCGGCGACCTGCACCAGACCACTGCCTCCGACGTCGGCCCAGAGCGAGCGCAGACCCGCCAGGTCGGGGGCGGGCGGCGTCTCGGCGAGCACCGGTACGCCGGCCGCGACAAGCTCCCGGGTCGCCTCGGGCGTCACCGGCCACGGCACCGACACGATGACGAAGTCCGGCCGCTCGTGGGCGAGCATCTCCGCCGTCGTGCGGAAGGTCGGCACGCCCCAGTCGGCGGTCACGGCCACTCCCCGCGACTCGGTACGCGTCACCACCCCGGTCACCCGGAACCGCTCGGGGAGCAGCCGGGCCAGGCGAAGGAAGAACTCACCTCGCCAACCACTGCCGACGATGCCGAACCGGGTCTGGGCCACCGAAGTCATCTGGGCTCCTCACGTAGAGGTCCGGATGCTAACCGTCCTCCTTCGCTACGGTTGTGCCGATGACCGCCGACCCGATGCGCGCTGCGCCCGTGCTCCTGCCCGACGCGGGACCGCCCCTGGACTACTACCTGGTCGGCCACCGCGACCGGGCGACCACTGTGGAAGGCATCGTCGTTGAGGAGTTCACCCGCCACCGCGACTTCACCACCACGGGGCTGGACAGCGCGGGCTGGACGCCGGACGCCGGCTGGTGGAGTTCCGCCGCGCTGAGCCGCGCCATACGCACCGACCCCGAGGTGCTGGCGCGCGTGCTTCCCACCTCCCGTCGGGATGCCGAAGAGGTCTACCGCGCGCTCGGCGGCGGGCAACTGCCTGACGATTCGGTGCTTCGTACGCACTTCCTCGACCGTCAACCGATCGCCACCGCCCCGCCGCTGCGGCTCGGCCCCGCACAGCCCCCGACCGGCTTCCACGATCGACGGGTGTACCGGGTCCTCTTCGCCAAGGATCTCGGCGCCGGGCAGGTGGCGAGCCTCCGGACGGCCTGGCGGACACCGGCGGGCGGCACGGGCGCGTCCGCCGCGACGGGTCGTCTCGACCAGAACGGCGACCAGATCACCTGGGATCTGCGCCGCGTCGGCCACACCCTCGCCTGGTGTCTCGACGTGACCGCGCTACTGAGGACCGACGCCACCGTTGTGCTCGGCTCGACCCTGTGCGAGCTGACGAGCGTCCTGCGCCAGCACGGCTTGATACCCGCGACGACCGAACGCTTCTCCTAGCCTGTGGCACTGACCACGGGACCACGCGACGAGACCGGAGGCTCGGATGTCAGTCGATCTTGAGGCAACGCTGGCCCGGCCCATCTCGCTCGCCGAGATGATGATCGCCGCGCGGGCCACCCTGGCCGAACTTCTCGGCCTGGACACGACACCCGAGCTGAGCGTGTTCACCGACCGACGTTACGAGCAGGGACGCCGCGTCGCGTCCGGCCGCCGCCTCGACGCGGCGGAACTGCGGTCCACCACCATCGGCGACCGCCTTGAACGTCAGCCCAACGGAATGCCAGGCTCGATCCACTTTGAGATCGACGTCTCGGGCTTCGAGGACGGTGCCTGGCTCCTGGTCATCGACCATGAGCCGGAGACCGGCGGCGACCCGGATTGCGTCTTCAGCCCCTACCGCACGTGCGTGAGTGTCGTGGTAGCGCTGGCCATGGCACTTGCCGTCGCCGACCGCACTGGCGGCCAGTTCATCGACGACCAGATCCAGCTGCTGCGGCCGGGCCACACCCACCCGCGCCACATGGTCACGGCGACTCGACTGCCACCCGAGCCGGGCGAGTTCACCCAGCGATGCGAGCGCTACCTTCGCCAGTTCACGAATCTGGGCGGGTGGCCACGCGTCGTGTCGATGGGGCGTACGTGATGGGCGCGGCTTGGCACCCAAAAGATCAAAAAGGCCGTCTCCGACTCGCGGAAACGGCCTTTGACCTGGGGTGGAGCTGAGGGGATTTGAACCCCTGACCCCCTCGATGCGAACGAGGTGCGCTACCAGTCTGCGCCACAGCCCCCCGCCGGCGAACCGGCTTCGGTCCCACCCGGCTTACACCGGGCGGGCCGGCAGCAAGGCTAACAGGTCGTCGGCCTCCACCGCGAATCCGCCCCCGGCCCGGCGCTCCGGCCGACCCGAAGATCGACTCGGGTTCCCGGAAATCGGGGCATCCCGGACGCCGCGACACCGCGACCTTCAGGAACCCGAGTCGAACAAGCCGGCCGCCGCGGACGAGCCACGACCGGGGCACGGACGAGCCACGACCAGGGCACGGCCGAGCCACGACCGGGGCACGGACGAGCCACGACCAGGGCACGGCCGAGCCATGGCACCGCTCGCCGGGGCCGCCTCGCAAAGCGCGTCACCCGGGGGCGGGCGGGCAGCGGCACCGGTGGACCGGTTCGCCCGCATCGTCCC
>NZ_JBEZGJ010000278.1:0-6457 GCF_040649965.1 Micromonospora sp. NPDC048843 | reverse complement strand
TTCGCGTTGATCCCGTCGGTGTTGTAGTCGTTGTAACACAACTTCGCACCCGGATCCGCCGCCCGCGCCGCCCGGAACGCCGCCTCGATCCAGTCGTTGCCCGTGCGCTGCAGGTTCGAGTCACGACGCGCCCCGGAGTTACCGTCGGCGAACGCCTCGTTCACCACATCCCACGAATGAATCTTCCCGCGGAAGTGCGTCGCGACCTGGGTGACGTGGTTGATCGCGGCGTTACGCAACGCGCTGCCGGACATGTTCTGCGCCCAGCCCGGCTGCTGCTGGTACCACAGCAACGCATGACCCCGAACGCTCATGCCATTGGCCTGCGCGTGACTGACCAGACGGTCACCACCGGTGTACCGGAACTGGCCCTGCTGCGGCTCGGTGGCGTCCCACTTCATCTCGTTCTCGGCCACGACACTGTTGAACTCACGGTTCAAGATCGTCGCGTACACGCTGGTGGACAGCTTGCCCGTCGCGACGGCCGCGCCGAAATAGCGACCCTTCTCGGCCGCCGAGGCACGGAGGGTGGTGCCGGCGCTGGCCGAGGTGGTCAGCGCCATCGTCATACCCGCGGCAAGGGCGCCGGTGACCGCGACGGTCACCGCCGCCCGCAGAACTCTTCTGTGCTTCATGCGGATTCCTTCTCTGTGGTGGTGCAGCGATGGAGGCGCAGCGCCCGAATCTGCTCCTGCGACGTTGGCGACGGCAGCACCCATCGCCGTCGCGGCAGCAGTGCGGGGAATCCTGACCCGACGTCCGGCATGCCCTGGGCGGACGTCGCGCTCCGAGGGGCCGCAGCAGGTTCGCCCGGTGAACCACAGGTGCGGCCGCCCTCAACCATCGACTGTGAGCGATAACATGCCGTTCGTCAAGTCGTAACCAGACGCACCGAACACGGGTCGTTCCGGTGGGACACGCGTCGCTGCCGGAGCCGCGCCGAGCACGGCCCCGGCAGCGCCCGTCACTGGAACGAGGCGTCGTCGACGAGGAGACTGTCGGTGCCCTCGGCCGTCTCGACGTAGAAGGCGGCGTTGGTCAGGGTGCCGCTCCACGACACGCTCGCGGTGCCGGTGAGCTGTGTCCAGCCGTTGACGTTCACTCCCACCGCCGGCGTCAGCTGCAGATAGTTCGTCGTGCCGTTCGCGGTCAGCGACAGCGTCGCCTTCGCCGACGGGGTGCCGCTCTGTGCTCGTACCCAGACGTTTGTGGTGTAGCTCTTACCGTTGGTGAGCTTGGCGGCCACGTCCTGACTGGGGCCGTTCCAGGCACCGGTCCGGCCGGTGATCGACAGCGACCCGCTGCCGCCGTGCGCGACTGTGGTGTTCCTGGCGAGCGTTCCGCTGCCGTGCACACCCCAACCCGTCGTGCCGTTCTCCACGTCGCCGTTGGTGATCAGGTTGGCGCTGCCGCCGCCGGTGCCGCTGAACTGCCACCAGTTGATGTTGAACAGGTTGCCGCTGCCGCCGGCGAAGCGCAGGTAGAGATCATGGGTGCCGGTCGCGCCGCTGACCGCGCAGGTGCTGGTGGTCCAGGTCTGCCAGCCGCCGGTGCCACCCACGGTGCAGGTACCAACGGTTGGGCCGGTGGCGCTGTCGAGGCGCACCTCGATCCGACCGCCGCTGGTTGCCGACGCGACCCGGGCGCTGAACGCTGTCGCACCCGCGCCGAACGCGACGCCCTTGACCTTGATGTAGTCGCCGTTCTCGATCCAACCGACGTTCATCCCGCCCTCGCTGGACGCCTCGGTCTCGATCCCCGAGCCCCACGCGATCGTCTCGGCCTCCTGTCGCACGTACGGGTTCAGCGTGCCCACCTGCGGGGCACCGGTGGTCGTCATGGTGATCGTCGGGAACAGGCCACTGCTGGTGTAACTGAACTTCTCCACAGCGACCGAACGGGTGTAACCACTGCCGCCGGGCAACGCCCCGTTGTGATAGAAGAAATACGAACCACCCTGGAAATCAATGACACCAGCGTGATTGGTGAAGCTGGCACCCTGCCGCGGCATGATCGTTCCCCGATATGTCCACGGCCCCGTCGGCCCGGTCGCAGTGGAGTACGCGATGAACTCCGAGCAGCACTCCGCCGCGAACACGTTGTAGTACAACCCGTTGCGCTTGAACACCCACGGCCCCTCCTCGTACAGCGTCGGCCGACTCGCATTACCGTTGCGGGTACCGAATCCCGCCGTCGTGAGTGGAATGCGTGTCGCGCTGCCGGAGAACGAGATCATGTCCGGGTTCAATTTCACGTACCACAGACCCGGGTTACCCCAGTACAGATACGCCTGCCCGTCATCGTCGATGAACGCGTGCGGGTCGATCTCGTTGTTGCCGACCAGTGGTCGACCGAGCGCGTCGCGAAACGGCCCGGTCGGGCTGTCGGCGACGCCGACGCCGATGACCATCTGCCCATTGGAGCGCTGGCGCACCGGCACGTACCAGTAGAACTTTCCGTTACGCGCAACGACCTGTCCGGCCCACGCGTTGGCGTCCGCCCACGCGAACGTCGCCAGATTCATCGGCGATCCGTGATCGGTCCAGTTCACCATGTCGGCGGACGAGTACACCCGCCACTCACGCATTGTGAAATAGGTGGACCCGTCCTCGTCATGGCCGGTGTAGAGGTAGACCCGGCCGTTGTGCACCATCGGCGCCGGGTCGGCGGTGTAGATGTTCTGGACGATGGGGTTGTCGGCCCTGGCCGTACCCGGGATCAGTGCGAGGAGACAGGCCATGCTTGCGAGCCAGGCGATGGCGCGCCTGGTCCGGCGAGCGGCCCGGGTTGCGGTTCGATCCTTCACGTTCACGATTACTCCCACAGAGAGTGCGCCGTGCGCGATGTTGACTGGACGAGCCGCCGCCGTCCTGACGGCCACTCGAACGGGCTTTGTCGTTCAGAAACCGATCATTGACCGGCAGTCGTGTTAGCGCTAACAGCTTTCGGCGAATGCCCCCTCCCCCATCTGACCTGCATCTTTGTGAGGCGCGGGATGACCGTCGTAGCCCATCGCAGCATTGAGGTATCGACGTTGACATCGAAGATTTACGATGCACGGTACTGAGCGACCGGAGGGGCGTCAACGGCGGAGACATCGAGTCAGCCGTCACGCACGGTAACGCTTCGGTGATCGCGAGCCCGGCGAACGTCCGCTTCGGGCCACAGCCGCCACCGGCCCCGATGACCCGGGCCAGGTCGTCGCGGGAATGGGTCGGCGAGGTGCCCCGGGGGTTGCGGGCGTGTTAACGACGAACTATGTTAGCGATCACATCGATGTGCCGCGATAGCGCCAGGGATGGGCACCCGGCGTTCACGGCGACCGCGTCCCACCACCCGCACCGCACCGTCGCCGGCTCTCTGCCGCCGACGATCCGCCGCCATCGATGGCGGCCCCGACGTACCCGGCCACCTGGAGGTTCCCCATGCCACCCCTGCCCCTCAGCCGCCGTCACCTGCTCCAGGCCGCCGGAGCCACCGTGGTGGTCTCCGCAACCGGCGTCGCCGTCTCCCCCGGGAGCGCGTCCGCAGCCGTCGTGCCCCCGGTCCGGTCCGACATCGGCGTCTCGGCGTACGCGTTCGACCCGGGTCAGGTACGACTCAGCTCCGGCCGTTGGATGGACAACCAGACCCGGACGCTCAACTACCTGCGGTTCGTCGACGTCGACCGGATGCTCTACAACTTCCGCGCCAACCACCGGCTGTCCACGAACGGCGCCGCCACCAACGGGGGCTGGGACGCGCCGAACTTCCCGTTCCGGACCCACATGCAGGGCCACTTCCTGAGCGCGTGGGCGTACGCGTACGCGGTGCTGGGCGACACGACCTGCCGGGACAAGGCGAACTACATGGTCGCCGAGTTGGCCAAGTGCCAGGCGAACAACGGTGCCGCCGGGTTCGGCGCGGGTTACCTCTCCGGCTTCCCGGAGTCCGACTTCACGGCGCTCGAGGCTCGGACGTTGTCCAACGGCAACGTGCCCTACTACTGCATCCACAAGACCCTCGCCGGTCTGCTCGACGTCTGGCGCTACATCGGCAACACCCAGGCCCGTACGGTGCTGCTGTCCCTCGCCGGCTGGGTCGACACCCGGACCAGTCGGCTGAGCTCCAGCCAGATGCAGTCGATGCTGGGCACCGAGTTCGGGGGCATGAACGACGTGCTCGCCGACATCTACCAGCAGACCGGTGACAGCCGGTGGCTCGCCGCCGCGCAGCGGTTCGACCACGCCGGCGTGTTCGACCCGCTGGCCAACAACCAGGACCAGCTCAACGGCAAGCACGCCAACACGCAGGTGCCCAAGTGGATCGGCGCGGCCCGGGAGTTCAAGGCCACCGGGACCACCCGTTACCGGAACATCGCCAGCAACGCGTGGAACATCACCGTCGGCGCGCACACCTACGCCATCGGCGGCAACAGCCAGGCAGAGCACTTCCGGCCGCCGAACGCCATCGCCGGCTACCTCAGCAACGACACCTGCGAACAGTGCAACACGTTCAACATGCTCAAGCTGACGCGCGAGCTGTGGCTGCTCGACCCGAGCCGGGCGGACTACTTCGACTTCTATGAGCGCGCGCTGCTCAACCACCTGATCGGCGGGCAGAACCCGGCCGACAGCCACGGCCACATCACCTACTTCACCCCGCTGCGGCCGGGTGGTCGTCGGGGCGTGGGCCCAGCGTGGGGTGGCGGCACCTGGAGCACCGACTACAACTCGTTCTGGTGCTGCCAGGGCACCGGCCTGGAGATCAACACAAGGTTGATGGACTCCATCTACTTCTACAACGGCACCACGCTGAGCGTGAACCTGTTCACGCCGTCGGTGCTGAACTGGACGCAGCGCGGCATCACTGTCACCCAGACCACCAGCTTCCCGGTCAGTGACACCAGCACCCTGACCCTGAGCGGCTCGATGAGCGGGTCGTGGAGCATCCGGGTGCGGATCCCGTCCTGGACCAGCGGCGCCACGATCGCCGTCAACGGCGCTGTGGAGAACGTCACCACCACACCGGGCAGCTACGCCACTGTCACGCGTACCTGGGCCGCGGGCGACACCATCACCGTGCGGCTGCCGATGCAGGTCGCCGTCAAGGCCGCCAACGACAACGCCAACGTCGGCGCGGTCACGTACGGCCCGACGGTGCTGGCCGGCAACTACGGCAACACGGCCCTGAGCACCCTGCCCACCCTCACCGCCTCCTCGATCACCCGGACCAGCACCAGCTCGCTCGCGTTCACCGCCAGCGCGAACGGGTCCACTGTGAACCTCGGGCCCTTCTACGACGCCCACGGCTTCAACTACACGGTCTACTGGAACACCACCGGTAGCGGCGGCAGCAGCAGCTACCGCCTGCAGAACGTCGGCACCGGGCTGGTCCTCGGCGTGCAGAACATGTCCACCGCCGACGGTGGTCTGGCCGTCCAGTGGAGCGACAGCGGCACCGCCGACCACAACTGGGTGGTCGTGACCGACGGCAACGCGGTCCGGTTCCGCAACGTCCACAGCGGCAAGGTGCTGGGTGTGGAGAACATGTCCACCGCCGACAACGCACGGGTCCTGCAGTGGGCGGACAACGGCACCGCCGACCACCGGTGGATCCTCGTGGACAACGGCGACGGGACCTACAAGATCCGCAACGTCAACAGCAACAAGCTGCTCGGGATCCTGAACGGGTCGACCGCCTGGGGAGCACAGGCCGTGCAGGATCCGGACAACGGCAGCGCTGACAACCGGTGGAGGCTGGTCCGCAACGCCTGATTTCCGCCCCGCTCGACGGGCTCACCGGCGCGGCCACCCGAAGGCCGCGCCGGTGACGCCGAGCGGGCGCCCGCCAGCGGTCGTACAGTGGGGAAGGTCCTGGCCCCAGTGAACGTGGCGGACGTGTCGGCTCGTGCCGCTTCCGCCCGGAAGGAGCACAGTGAACCGCCCCCTCCGCACCACGCTCGGCGGCGCGTTGACCGCCGCCCTGCTGGCCACCGTCGCCGTCGCGCCGGCGCAGGCGCACCCCGCAAACCGGCCGCCAACCGTCCTCGCCCTCCCCGACGGGTTCCAGCCCGAGGGCATCGCCACCGCCGGCCGGTACGCCTACTTCGGCTCCCGCGCCACCGGTGCCATCCAGCGCGTCGACCTGATCACCGGACGGGGCACGACGATCGGCGCGGCCACCGGCACGCCGTCGCTCGGCCTCAAGGTCGACCCACGTGGCCGGCTCTTCGTCTCCGGTGGCACGGCTGGCGACGCTCGCGTGCTCGACACCCGCACCGGCGAGGTGCTGGCCCGCTACCAGTTCGCCACCGCCCCGACGTTCGTCAACGACGTCGTGCTGACCCGCGACGCGGCATACTTCACCGACTCGAACCGACCGGTGCTCTACCGGCTGCCGCTCGGTCGCCATGGGGCGCTGCCGCCCGCCGACGCCTTCACCACGATCACCCTGACCGGCGCGTACGAGCAGGTCG
>NZ_JBEZGJ010000277.1:0-6495 GCF_040649965.1 Micromonospora sp. NPDC048843 | reverse complement strand
CGGTCAACGCTTGTTTGAGTAGTGACTCGGCGTCCTCGCGTTCGATCAAACGCATTGTTTCCTCCATGTCTGAACGACGTATCGCGTCCGTCGAATACGCTGATCGTCAATAGAGGGCGGCGTCGGTCATGTTTACCTCCCGTCATCGGTCGTGGATCTGTCGATGAACTCTGGTCAGGTGACCGGAGGGCGGCGGAACCAGCGCTCGAGGTTGCGCACCCAGGGGGTCAGCGCGAGGAACCCCCGGTCACCGGGGCGGATATGTGGACGGCTCTGGACACGGCGCTCCCGCATTCGTCCGCAGCGGACACGGTGCCCGCGGGTCTCAACGGCGGGTGAGGGCCTCGGCGTCGCGGCGGGCGAAGGCCAGGTAGACGTCGTTGAGCGTCGGCTCGGTGAGCGAGACCTCTGTGATTTCCGCGGTCGGCTCGTCCACCGTGCGCACTACCTCGACCAGATCGGCGGTCCGCGTGACCGGGGTGCTGATGCCGAGCCCGGTGGGATCGACGACTGCGGTGCGTCCGGTGTCCTGTAAACGTCTGGCGGCGTGCTGGGCCTGTTCGGTGTTGGCCAGTGTGACGTGTACGGTGCGGCGTCCGATCTGGGCCTTGAGTTGTGTTGCTGTGCCGGCTGCGACGATGCGGCCGTCGGAGAGCACGGTTATGGTGTCGGCCAGCCGGTCGGCCTCCTCCAGGTACTGGGTGGTGAGTAGTACCGTGGTGCCGTTTTGGACCCGGCGTCCGACGAGGTCCCAGAGGCCGGTCCGGCTGACTGGGTCGAGACCGGTCGTCGGTTCGTCGAGGAAGAGCAGCTCCGGGTCGCCGACGAGGCTGGCGGCGAGATCGAGGCGGCGGCGCGTGCCGCCTGAGTAGGTTCGGCTTGGCCGACGGGCTGCGCTGCTGAGTTCGAACAGCTGGAGCAGTTCGTCGGCGCGTCGGCGGGCGTCGGTGCGGCCGGCGCCGAGTAGTCGGGCGATGAGCACCAGGTTGTCGTAGCCGCTGAGCTGTTCGTCGATCGACGCGTACTGCCCGGTCAGGCCGATTATCCGTCGTACCTCGCGGGCGTCGCGGACCACGTCGAACCCGCCGACCCGTGCTGTTCCGGAGGTCGGTGGCAGGACTGTCGTGAGGATCCGCACGAGGGTTGTCTTGCCGGCTCCGTTGTGGCCGAGTAGCCCGAGAACCTTGCCTCGGTGCAGCAGGACGTCGATCCCGTTGAGTGCGTGCTGGCTTCCGAAACGGCGGGTCAGCCCGCACGTCTCGATCATGAGTTCACTCATGCCGTGTATTTCCCCCGTGTAGCCGACTCGGACAGGTGCCGAATCCTGGCGCCGCGGCATATCCGCAGCTCAAACCCGTCGGCATTCGTCGTGGTCAGTGTCCGGCAGCGAGCCTAACAAGCATTCTTGAACGCGGTCAATGCTGCTCAATCCTTCGGTCGTGGTTCTCAGGACGTTCACAGCTAGACCGATGATGTGCTTAGGCATCGAACCCCTATGTCATCTTGGTTCGGTAAACAGGGGTTGACCGGGCGCGTAGGTGTTCATAGGTTTCAATGCGAGTCGCGGCCCTGTCGTTCGGAAACTCGTCGACGCTGGTCAGGCTGCGCTTGTGTACTCGTATGACGCCACCGAACAGCCGGGATCGTATGAGTCGGTGGGAGGTCAGGTCGGGCACCGGCGCGGGCTGCTCCTGGACGAGGGGAGGTAGTGGTACTCCGGCGGCTTGCTCGGGTGGCGTCTCGGCGTCCGCACGGGTCCCAACGGCAGGCTTCGCCTGACTGGACGTTTGCTTCATTTTCGTGCCGGTAGCGGCCTATTTGCATCTCGGGCCTTGATGGCGCAAGGTGCCCGACCTGACCGGGAAAGGGCGCATCTTGCCGATTCAGCCCTGACCGGAATCAGAGCATTCCGCCCCGCGATCATGTCTGATTCACTTTTACCCCGACATCGACGGACATGAAGTCCGCCGCGCCCGCCTCCTCGCGCCGTACGCCTGAGTGCGTGTTTGAGAAGGCCCAATATGGACGGTGTGGCGGCGTGACGATGGCCGTCGGGGCGGGCAGGGTGTCCGGGTGTCGTCGCCTCGTCGTGGTTACCCGTCGGATCTGACCGATGCCCAGTGGGCGTTGATCGAAGGGTTGTTGCCGGAGCCCAGCACGGACGGGCGGCGGGAGAAGCACCCTCGTCGGGAGATCGTCAACGCGATCTTGTACGTGGTCCGCTCGGGGTGTCCGTGGCGGTACCTGCCGGCGGATCTGCCGCCGTGGCAGACGGTGTACTGGTACTTCATGCGCTGGGAAGACGCCGGTGTGACCGAGAACCTGCTGGCCACGCTGCGGGTCAAGGCGCGGGTGCAGGACGGGCGGAATCCGGAGCCCTCGGCGGGGATCATCGACTCGCAGTCGGTGAAGGGCGCCGACACCGTCGGGCAGCCGACGCGTGGCTACGACGCGGGTAAGAAGGTCAACGGCAGGAAACGGTTCATCATCACTGATACCGCCGGGCTGTTGGTCACCGTGGCGGTGATGGCGGCGTCGTGGCAGGACCGCGACGGCGCGAAGATCGCCCTGCTCAGCGCTTATCTGGCCACCCCGATCCGGCACGTCTTCGCCGACCAGGGCTTCGCGGGCCGTCTCGTCGACTGGACCCGTGACACCTTGAAGATCACGCTGGAGATCGTGCGGAAGCCCGCTGACCAGCGGGGCTTCGCCGTGCACCCGCGCAGGTGGGTCGTGGAGCGGACCCTGGCATGGCTCACCGCCTGCCGCCGGCTGGCCCGCGATTACGAACGCCACCCTGAAATCTCCGAAGGCATCGTCAGGTGGGCCGCCATCGCCGGCATGACCCGCCGCATCACCCGCGGCCGGCCAGCCCAACGGCAGGCAAAGCGCACCTTCATCTGGACCTGATCAAGTCCCTCTCAAACACGCTCTGAGGAGGCCGAGGCCTTCCGGACGCTGAACGAAGAATGGATCTCCCATTTCTTCACCATCGAAGAGTCCGACCGCAAGACGCTCGGCGACCCGTTCGCCGCCATCGTCGCCCCGGGCGGCGACGTGCTGATCCTCCGCGACGGCGGGGAGATCGTCGGCTGTGTCGCCTTGGTCCGCAACTCGGACGACGTCTTCGAGCTGTCGAAGATGACGGTGGTCCCGGCGGTGCGTGGCAAGGGCCTCGGCCGCCAACTCATCAAGGCGGCGATCGAGCGCGCTCGCGGGCTCGGCGCGGCCACCCTGTTCCTGGGCAGCAACACCAAACTCGCCAACGCGGTGCACCTCTACGAGACGACCGGTTTCCAGCGTCGGTCCGGAACAGATCCCGCTGCCGCCGTACGCCCGCGCCGACGTCTTCATGCAGATGTCGCTCTGACCGGTGCGGGCCGACACGAGGCGCCGGGGTGCTCGGCGCTGGGCCGACACTGTTGGCGAACGATACGTGGACGGGCGGCACGGCACTCGCCCGACGTCCGACGTCCGACGACGATGGCTCCGACGACGACTGACCTGACCAGTGGTGCCCGACCGGAACCACCATCCTGGTCGGGCGCCGCTGTGGTGTCGGAGGACGCGCCGCGGTGTGGGGGTGCGGGCGGGACCCGCGTCACGCGTCAGGCTGTCACTGGCCGGCAGAGCCTTCGACGCCGGAGCGGGGCTCGAGAACCGCCACTGCGGTTTCGGACGAGCGCAGCGCCGCGACGGCATCGAGGTTCGTGTCGATCTCGCGCCAGCGGGTCCACAGGCGTACCCGCTCGTCGCCCGTCGCGGCGCGCCCACGGACCAGCCGCCGCCCGTCCACCAGGTCGACGGTCGCCTCCGGATGGGCCTGCAGGTTGAGCCACGCGTCCGCATCAACCGAGCGGGTCGAGCGGAGTCACCGCGAGTGTTCCGGTAGCGTTGCGGGGCAGAGTGCGGGCAAGTCCTGGTTGAGTGGTGGAGTGGGTGGTGGCTGTGTGGGCGGTAGGTAAGGTCATCCGGTTCGACGAGTCGCGTGGTTACGGCTTCATCGCGCCGGCGAAGGGCGGGGAGGACATCTTCGTCCACGCGAACGATTTCGGTGAGCAACGGCATCTCGTACATCCCGGCATGCGTGTCGAGTACGAGGTGGAGGCCGGCGACCGTGGTCTGAAGGTGGCGTCCCTGCGGATCGTCGAGCCGGTGGCGGTCTCCCGTCCGGAACGGGCACCGGACCTCGCGCCGGTGCGGACCGCGCAGACCGGTGAGGACGACGGGATGTGCGACGTCCTGTCGCCGCGCGAGTTCACCCACGAGGTGACGGAGCTGCTGATCGAGCGGGTGCCGACGTTGACCGCCGCCCAGGTCTCCACGATCCGGCAGTCCCTGGTCGACCACGCCCGATCGCACGGCTGGGTCGAGAGCTGAGGTGGTGGCCCTCGCGAAAGGCGTGCCCTGTCGGAGCTGGCCCCGTGACCAGGATGGACGTGGGCCAGTGCGACGATCCCGATCCGACCGTGCCGGACCCCCGATCAAGCGGCTGAATGCGGAACTCGACCGGGGGTGTCGGTCACAGGCCGGCGTGCGTGGTCAGGCTCTGCCGCAGGTGCAGTTTCGGCCTGGACCCGACGACCGAACCGACGACCTCACCCCGACGGAACACCAGCAGCGTCGGCAGGGACATGACTCCGTAGCGCCGCGTGGCCTGCGGGTTGTCGTCGGAGTTGAGCTTGGCGATGGCCACCCGGTCGGCGAACTCTCCGGCCAGCTCGACGAGGCTCTTCTCGATCATCTTGCAGGGCGGGCACCATTCCGCCCAGAAGTCGACCACGACGGGCCGGTCGCTGGCCAGCACCAGCTCGGCGAACGTGGCATCGGTGACGGTGATCAGGGGGCTGACGGTCGTTTCCTGGGGCATGTTTCCTCCCGGTGCGCGATGGCGTGGGTGAGCTGGGCGCGCAACTGCTGACGGACCGCTCCGAGCCGATCGAGGTAGTCGTCGACCTCGGCGAGCTTGCGTCGCAGCACCAGCACGGAATCGGGGCAGACGTCGCCCGATGCGTTTCCCGCCCGCAGGCAGGCGACGAACGGACGGACGTCGTCGAGGCCGAACCCGACGTCGAGCAGCGCCCGGATCTCCCGGACGACCCGCAGGTCCGCCTCGTCGTAGACCCGGTAGCCGTTGGCCGAGCGCCGCGGGCGTCCCAACCCGTGGGCCTCGTAGTCGCGCAACGTCCGGGTGCTCGTGCCGGCCCGTTCCGCCAGCTCGCCGATCAGCATCAGACCTCCTCGACCAGCCCGTCGCGACCAGGCTAAACCTTGTCGTCAGCGTCAAGGCAAGGTCGCGCCCGGGCACGACTCACAGCGCCGCGAGGCGGCGCCCTGAGCGTCTGCGCGTGCCGGGAGGGTCTAGGGCGTACTTGGCGGATCATGGGGTTCGGCCGGGTACGGCGCGGAGCCAGTCGAGGGTTTCGGCGAGGTCGAGTGTGGCCTGGTAGGAGTCGGCAAGCTTGTCGTACCTGGTCGCCAGGGCACGCCAGTGTTTTCGCCGGTTGAAGCCGCGTTCGACCTGGTTACGGTTCTTGTATTGCTGCGGGTCGAAGTCCGGTGGGCGTCCGCCCGATGATCCTTTCCTTGCACGGTTGGCTTTCTGGTCGTCGCGCTCGGGGATCACGGCTTTAATCTTGCGGGCGCGTAGGGGCCCGGTTTGCCTTGCTGGAGTACGCCTAATGAGCATGCAAGGGCTGGTCTTGCCCGGCTCGTTCGGAGATCTCGCGTTGTAGCCCGCGCATTGAGCGCTTCGACAAGACCGATCCGACACGGCGGGTCCTGGCAGGACCGGCCCTTGTGCAGTGGTAGTCACTTGCTTGAGCCGCTCGCGTGGGTCACCTCTGGACAGGCCTGGATCATCGAATCCTTCGACAACGGTGGAGGGCTACGCGGGCGTCCACGGTCACTTCAACGCTGGTGGGATGGTGGACCGAGAGTCCTTTCATTAGGTCGCGCGTGATCGTGGCAGGCCCGCCCGAATCTCAGATATCGCCTACGAGGGGGTTGATGCCTATGACTGTTTACTGCGGAATTGACTGGGCCGAGGAACACCACGACGTCGCGATCGTCGACGACAGCGCCGGGTTGGTCGCACGGTTGAGAATCGGTGATGACGCGGCCGGTTACCGGCAGCTGATCGACCTGCTCGCCGACGCCGGCGACAACCCGCAACAGCCGATCCCCGTGGCGATCGAGACCTCCCGGGGTTTGCTGGTGGCTTGCCTGCGGGCGACCGGTCGGCAGATCTACGCGATCAACCCGGTCGCGGTCGCTCGTTACCGAGACCGATATACCGTCTCACGCACCAAGTCCGACCATGTCGACGCGGTGGTCCTGGCCAACATTCTGCGCACCGACATGGCCGTGCACCGGCCGCTGCCCAACGACTCCGAACTAATACTGCAACGGCAGTTGGTCAGGGGTAGCCGTGTCGTCGGTAGTGGCAGGTTCGGGCTTGGTGTTGGCGTCGTCGGCGCCATCGGGACCAGGCCC
>NZ_JBEZGJ010000276.1:0-6548 GCF_040649965.1 Micromonospora sp. NPDC048843 | reverse complement strand
GTGCTCTGAGGAGCCCACAGCTCCACACGGCCCTGGGCGTCAGCGGCGGGGTCTGGGTGCGATGCGGGGCAGGACGTAGGGCGGCCCTGCGAAGATCAGGTCGGACTTCAACTCCTGGTACGCCCGCTTGGGTTGGTAGTTCTCGTCGTAGATGGTGGCCAGGCCCTCCGGCGGGTCGTCGAACCAGCCCGGCACCCACGAATGGTTGTCACTGAAGCCCCAGACGGTGTACGACAGGCAGCTCCGCACGGCGAGGCACGCCTTCATCAGCACGCTGAAGTTCGCGGCCGATGCCTGGAGCCGAGGGTTGATCTCCTCCGCGTTGCCCGCCTGGACGCCCTCGGTCAGCTGGCTGCGGACGTCGACCTCGGTGAACGCTGTCGCGACGCCGAGCCCGCTGAACTTCTTCAGCGCGGCGGTCACCTGGAGGGTGTCGAAGTTGCCGTACTGGGTGCCCAGGTGGCCCTGGGAGCCGACGCCGTCGATCGGGACGCCCTGGGTGCGCAGGCTCTTGGTCATGTCGTACACGAACTGGGTCTTGTCGTCCGCCGGGTTGCCCGAGCCGAACGCCTCGATGTTGTAGTCGTTGTAGAACAGCAGGGCCTTCGGGTCGGCCGAACGCGCCCAGCGGAACGCGTCGGCGATGTAGCCGGGACCGAGGTTCTGCGCCCAGAAGCCCTTGTAGTGCAGGGTCGACGGGGTGTCCCACGGGTCGCTGACCGCCTCGTTGACCACGTCCCACTGCCAGATCTTGCCCTTGTAGCGGTTGACGACTGTGGTGATGTGCTTGCGCAGCAGCTCGCGCAACTCCTGCTTGCTGATGGAGCCGTCGGCGACGCCGCTGGTCAACCAGGCGGGCAGCTGGTTGTGCCAGACCAGCACGTGACCGCGCACGCTCTGCCGGTTGCGCTTGGCGAAGTCGACGAACTGGTCGGCGGGCGCCCAGTTGTAGGTGCCGCGGGTCGGCTCCAGGCTCTCCCACTTCATCACGTTCTCGGCGGTGACCGACGCGAACTCGGAGGCGACCAGCTTGCGGTACTGCGGGTCGCTGGCGTCGTTGAGGGCATCCATGTTGACCGCGGTGCCGACGTGCAGGCCGTGGCGCAGGCCGAGGGTGCCGAGGCTCTGCGTCGTGGGGTCGTACGGTCGACTCGCGGTCGCCGGCACCGTGTTCAGCGTGGCGATGGTCGCGACGGCGACCAGGCCGACGGACGACCACTGTCTTAACTTCATGTGCCTTCCCTTCCAGACGATCAATAGATAGATGTCGATCTAGGAGGTGAGGGTCCGGTGTGGGTCGGGTGGAGGCGCGAGCTGGTGGGTGACGCCGGTAGTTCCGGCCGGAAACCGGAAACTTGCTCGAAACGTTAAGCCGATCTATGTCTGGGCGTCAACGCTGAAAACTTCCGGAAATTCATCACATGACCTGCGTGGCGCTGAGTGGCCAGCGGTCGAAACTTTCGGCGGCCGGCGGCCGGCGACTGGTTCGCGTGGAGAGGTCATCGCGGCGCACGCCGCAGGCATCGTCGACCCGGTGGCCGACGATGCCTGGTGGCGCTACGGAACAGTGATCAGCGCAGACCGGCGAAGAGGTCGTCCTCCGGCGTCGGTGCGCCCGTCCGGTCCCGGACCCGTACGAAGGTCTCCACGCCCATCAGCTCGGTGAACCGCTCCTGGCCGAGTTGCAGGAAGAAGATGTTCTCGGTCTGACTGGCGTGCGTGGCCAGCGCGTCGAACTTCTGCGCGCCGTACTTGCTCGTGTCGACCCAGGTGCTGATCTCGTCGTCGGGCAGGCCGAGCTGCGGCCCCGGCTCCGCCGCCGCGTCCGGCTCGGCCCACTCGACGCCGAGCTCCTTCATGATCCGGCCGAACTCGGCGAACGCCGTACGCGGCACCGTGGTCCAGTAGACCTTCGCCGGGACGTCCGTCTGCTCGACGGCGGCCATGGTGATCCGATGGGCCTGGATGTGGTCCGGGTGGCCGTAGAAACCGTTCTCGTCGTACGTGACGATCACGTCGGGCTGGTACTGCCGAATCAGCTCCGCGAGCCGGGCCGCCGCCTCCGACACCGGCGTCGTCCAGAACGCGCCGGGCAGGTCGTTGGTGGGCCAGCCCATCATCCCGGAGTCGGCGTAGCCGAGGGTCTCCAGATGGGTGACGTTCAGCGTGGCGCAGCTGGCCTCCAGCTCGGCCTGGCGCATCGCCACCACGGCGGCCGGGTCGTGCCCCTCCTCGCCCGGCTTGACCCCACCCGGGCCGTCCCCACACCGCCCGTCGGTACAGGTCACGAGCACTGTGGTGACCCCCTCGGCGGCATAGCGGGCAAGCACGCCGCCGGTGCTCGTCGCCTCGTCGTCGGGGTGGGCGTGCACCGCCATCAGGGTCAGAGGTCGCTCAGCCATGCCATCACCCTACGGTCATCCGGCTACGGCCTTACGACCTCCACCGGGGAACGTCCGCGGAAGCCGGCATCCTACCCAGTTCGGCAGCCGTCGAGCGGTCCTTGTGTGAACGGTGCTCAGGCTCCGGGCAGGTCGCTAGATTCGTGCGTGATCAGCACATCCCGAGCAGGTCCGGACGCGGGGAGAAGTCGATGGCAAGGGCCGCTGGCGGGTTCACCGACCTGCGACAGGTCGAGGCCGGAGTGCTGAACGTCGGATACGTGGACGCCGGGCCGCCCGACGGGGACGCGGTGATCCTCCTGCACGGGTGGCCCTACGACATCCACAGCTTCGCCGACGTCGTGCCACTGCTCACCGCCGCCGGTCAGCGGGTCGTCGTCCCGTACCTGCGGGGCTACGGCACTACCCGGTTCCTCTCCGACGACGCCATGCGGAACGGCGAACCGGCGGCCATGGGGCTCGACCTCATCGCCCTGATGGATGCCCTGAACATCGACACCGCGAAGCTCGCCGGGTTCGACTGGGGCGCGCGGACCGCCGATGTCGTCGCCGCGCTGTGGCCCGAACGCTGCCGGGGGCTGGTCTCGGTCAGCGGCTACCTCATCGACGGGCAGAAGTCGGGCACCGTGCCGTTGCCGCCGAAGGCGGAGTTCGCGTGGTGGTACCAGTACTACTTCGCCACCGAGCGCGGTCGGAAAGGGTACGACAAGAATCGGCGCGACTTCGCCAAGCTGATCTGGCACACCGCGTCGCCCAAATGGACGTTCGACGACGCGACGTTCGACCGCAGCGCGGCGGCGTTCGACAACCCCGACCACGTCGACATCGTCATCCACAACTACCGCTGGCGGCTGGCCCTCGCCGACGGCGAGCCGCAGTACGCGGAGATCGAGGAGCGCCTGGCCGCGAAGCCGAAGATCACGGTGCCCAGCATCTCCCTGGAGGGAGACGCCAACGGCGCGCCGCACCTGGAACCCACCGTCTACGCCAAGCAGTTCGCCGGCCCGTACGAGCACCGGACCGTCGGGGGCGGTGTCGGGCACAACCTGCCGCAGGAGGCGCCGCAGGCATTCGCCGACGCGGTGCTGGAGGTCTGAGTCGCTGGCCTCCCGGTCACCTGGGCGTCGGACGTTCCACCCGCACCGGATCGCCACGAACCAGCCCGTCGTGGATGCGCCACCGGGCGGTGGTGACGGCACGCCGAGCCGCCTCGTCGCCCTGCTCGACGCGTTGGCGCAGCAGGTCCACTGCGATCCGGCGGTTGAGGCTGAACTGCCGCTCCTCGTCCACCACGACCACCAGGCCCGAGGGGCGGTGCGTCGCGCGTACCGCGGTGCTGGCCTTGTTCCGGTGCTGACCACCCGGCCCGCCGGTGCGGCAGGCGACGATGTCGACGTCCGCCTCGCGGAACGTCGTCGGCCGAGCGTCGCGTTCGGGCGGCTGGGCGGTGACGTACCAGTTCTTCCGGCCGACACTCGACCGGTACGGGCTCGGGGCCTGCCAGCACAGCGTCCCGGTCCACGAGGCCGCGAACGGCTCGGCGTCGACGCCGGAGATCCGGATCAGCACCGACCGGTAGGTGCCGGCGCGGTCACCGGGCACCGCCTCGACCTGCTGGATCGTCAGACCTCGGCGGACGCCCTCGCCCCGCAGGCGGTGCAGCAGTTGACCCAGTGCCCAGGCGCACTCCTGCGGCCCACGCCCGGCCGACATCAGCAGGAACGCGGTCACGAGCGGCCTCGCCGGCCGCGGTGGCCCCGCCGGTCCGGCCGTGCGGCGGACCCGAGGTCGGGCGTCTTGTAGGTGACCACTGGCGTCGTGCTGACCACCGGCGTGGCCAGCCGGTGTTCGACCAGGTCGGCGATCACCTGCTCGATGCGCTTGTACGCGGTGGGCGCCTCCTCGAAGAGGAGCTGCCGGTCACCACACACCACCAGCGAACCCACTGGGGTACGGCGTAGCTCCTCGACCGTGTGCTTGGCCCGGCCCCGCCGCAGGGCGTCGGCCCGCGACATCTTGCGGCCAGCGCCGTGAGCCACCGAATGGTTGGCCTCCGGCCCGGCGTGCGCGGCCACCAGGTAGGACGCCGTTCCCCGGGTACCGGCGATCAGGACATCGCGCCCGTCACCCGGCGCCGCGCCCTTGCGGTGCAGGTAGGCCCCGTCCCGGACCTCGACCAGGTTGTGGCACTGGTCGACGATCGGCGCGGTGGGCTCGGCCCCCAACGCGTGCGCCACGCGGGCGGCCAGCACCCGCCGGTTGAGCGAACCCCAGCGCACGGCGTCGTCGTGCATGCTCAGGTAGGCGGCGGGGTCGGGCGCCGCCCCGGCACCGTGGACCTCGGTGTGCGCCCGCAGGATCCGCTCGCCCAGACCACGCGAACCGCTGTGCACGATCAGCACGAGATCGCCCGCGTCGAGCCCGAGCCGGCCTGCGTGCCGTACGTCGAAGACGGTGTCGACGCGGGCCAGCTCCACGAAGTGGTTGCCCCGGCCCACCGTCCCGAGGCCGTCGAGGTGACTGGCCGGAACGTCACAGTCGACTGCGGCCCAGGCGGGGTCGTCGGCGTCGCGTACCGGGTCGAGCGCCTGGTCGAGGTCGGGGAACCGGGCGGCGAGCCGTTCCGGTACGGCCCGCTTGAGCTTGACCGGAAACACGGCGATGCCGCAGCCGATGTCGGAGCCCACCAGGAACGGGTACAGCACTGTCGACGCCATGGCCGCGCCGATGGGCGCACCCTTGCCGGGGTGCAGGTCCGGCATCGCGGCGACGTGCCGCATGCCGTCCAGGGCGGCGACCTGTTGGCACTGTGCCAGCGCATCGGACTCGATCCAGCTCGCCGGAGAGGCGAACACCGTGACGGTGGCCGGGGCGGACGGGGGCAGGGGCTCCCGAGGGAGGTGGTGCTGGGACAAGGAGGCTCATCTCTGGCTGCGAACGTGAAAGCGGACGGCGTCACGGCCCCCGGGAGGCATCACCGGTGGCGCGGAGCAGGGGGTGGAGTCCGTCAGTACGTCATGGACGTCACTCTGGCCGAGGCGCGCCGGGCACGACAACCGATTTTTCTTCACGACGTACGCTGCCGCGATGAGCGCACCGCGTCGCATCCTGGTCTACGGGGTGTACGGCTCCGGCAAGTCCACCCTCGCGGCGCGGTTGGCCGAACACCTCGGACTGCCCTGGTATCCGGTGGACGATCTGCTCTGGCAACCGGGCTGGGTCGAGGTGCCGGTCGCCCAGCAACGCAGCCGGATCGAGGAGATCTGCCGACGGGACCGCTGGATCATCGACGGGGCGTACCACGGCTGGCGAGACGTCCCGATGGCCCGCGCCGACCTGGTCGTCGGCCTGGACTATCCACGATGGCTGTCGTTCGGGCGGTTGCTCCGCCGCACCGTCCGCCGGGTCGTCACCGGCGAGGTGATCTGCAACGGCAACCGCGAGTCGCTGGGCAGTGTGCTGTCCCCGGACTCGATCCTGGTGTGGCACGTCACCGCGTTCGGCCGGGCCCGACGGCGGATGCGGGCCTGGCAGGCCGACCCGTCCGTGCCGCCAGTGGTGTTACTGCGCTCCCCAGCGGAGCTGGACGTCTGGCTGGCCGGGCTGCCCCGCCGATGAGGCCGCGCGGCCACTCGCCGAACTGAGAGGACCGAGGATGAAGTCGACGGAGACACCGGTACGCGACGAGATCGTCGCCTTCCTGCACGACTACGCGAGGGCCGTCGAGACCGGCGACAACGACGCCGTTGCCGCGAGCTACGCCGAGACGTACATCGAGGGTGACCCGGGCGGGGCGGCGGCCGTCACCAACGACGGCGGGTACCGGACCGCTCTCGACGAACGCCACGCGGCGATGACCGAGCAGTTTGGCCTGACCGGAGCCAACGTGGCGGTCCTGGACGTTCTCGATCTCGCACCGGGGTACGTCCTCGTGCCGACCAGGTGGACGTTGGACTTCGTGCCGCCCGGGGGCAAGGCCGGCAGCGCCCAGTTCGCGCAGACCTACGTGGTACGCCTCGGCGACCCCCGGCCCCAGATCCTGCTCTACCTCTCGCACGAGCGCGAGGACGAAGCCATGCGCACGGTGGGTCTCACCGGCTGAGCCTCCATTGCGAACGCGTCGCCGGCCCGCTCCCGGTGGGGAGC
>NZ_JBEZGJ010000275.1:0-6602 GCF_040649965.1 Micromonospora sp. NPDC048843 | reverse complement strand
CGCGGAGCTGCGGGTCACCGGACGGCTCGACGTGACCGGGCTTGCCCGTCGGGCGCTCGGCCTTCTCCTCGTCGACAGTCACGCCGGGCGGCGGGAGGGGGACGCCGGCCGTTCGCCGTTTCCGATAGTGGTTAGCGCACCCGGCCGTAACCCTGGATGGACATCATGTTCATGCCACGCTTGAGCACGTTGCGACCGGCGCTGGGCGCGTCGATCACCTGACCGTCGCCCACGTAGAGGGCGACGTGCCCGAGCCCGCTGTAGAAGACCAGGTCGCCGGGGCGTAGCTCGCCCCGCCCGATGTGGGCGACAGCGCCCCACTGCATCCTGGTGTTGTGCGGCAGGGACTTCCCGGCCGCCCGCCAGGCCGCCGAGGTCAGGCCGGAACAGTCGTAGCCGTTCGGCCCGTCGGCAGCCCAGACGTACGGCTTGCCGATCGCGCCGAACGCGTAACGCACCGCTGTGCCGGCGGCACCGGACACGGCGGGCACGTTCTTGGCCTCGGTCGTCGCCGCCTTGGGCTCGGGTCGCTCGGTGGCGGCCCCGTACGCCTGCCGGCGCAGCTCGTACAGCTTGGCCAGGTCCTGCTCGATCTGCTTCTTACCCGCGGCGAGCTGACGAGCCTGTGCGGCCTGCCGGGTCAAGGTCGCGCCCAGTCGGGCCTTCTCGTCGAGCAGCCGCTGCTGGTCGGCCGTGAAGCCGGAGATGCGCTCCTGCCGCTGGCGGGTCAACTGCTCGATCGCGCCGAGCCGGTCCAGCAGTGCGGCCGAGCCGCCCGGGCGCAGCAGAGCGTCCGCGGTGCGCAGGCCGCCACTCTTGTAAGCGGTGGAGGCGAGCTCCGCCACGTCGGCCCGGCTCTGCTCAACCTGCTGTTCGAGCGGGCCGATGCGGGTCTGTAATCGGGCCACGGCGGCCTCGTTTGTCTTGATCTCCTCACGCAACTTGTTGTACGACTCGACGACCCGCTCCAACTCGGCCGAGGACGTCTCGATCCGGCGGGTCAGGTCGGCGGGGGACGGCTCGGCCTGGGCCACCGCCGTCGGGGCGATAAGCGCGGCCGACATGCCGACCAGCGCCACGGTGCGCAGCAGATTTCTCAGGGATGACAAGAGCGAAAGGCCCCTCTCCCACGGCCGCCGGAGCTGCTGACGCCCTCGACGACACCGGCCGGGGCCATCCGGGCGGACGGCACTGGGCCGGACCGGCTCGCCCAACCTAACCCGGGACGGATGTCGCTCGCAGTTGAAGCAGTGGCGAAAGTTGGGTGAGTTGCGGGTCGGGCTACTGGGCTGGGTGGCGCCATGGTGGCTGATGACGCCTGCCAACGAGGGAACATCGCCCTTTTAGCGACCTACTGACGGATATGCGACCTTCGTCGTTCCGGGCGTATGCCGCCGGATTCCTGGTCGCCATAACCGATAAAAGATGAAATGGATGCTGTTTCGCGGCGATGTCACCCGGTCGTGGCGAGCTGTCGAGACCCGGTAAATGCCCAGGTCGACTGGCGGCGGCCCAACACAATGAAGTCCGAGCCGGGAATCCCGTCGACAGGCAGCGATGAATCGCCGACGGATCGACTCGGCCAACCGTCCCCTTCGGGAGGAACCGTGAATCGTGAAGGCGCAAAGACGCGACCGCCGCGAACGGTGCCGGGTGCCCGGTCGACCCTGCTGTACGCGCGGCCCGGCATCATCGTGACCGTCGACCGGTTCACCGTCGGTCGGAACAGTTACCGGGTCGCCGACCTGACCCATCTGCGTACCACCCGGGGTCCGCACGACCGGATCGCCGTCCGGGCCGTGGTCATCACCGCCAGCATGCTCGGCGGTGTGGGGGTGCTTCTCGGCTTCACCGGCGGTCTGCACCGCCTCACCGCCGGGGCGTACCTGATCCTCGGCGCGGTGCTCCTGCTCCCGGCCGCTCTCGCCCTGGTCGGCGATCGCTGGCGCCCACCGCCGCACGAACTGTGGGGGTGGTACCAGGGCTCGGAGGTGCTGCTGTTCAGCGCCGAGGACGAACGGCAGTTCGGCCAGGTCACCCGGTCGCTGCTGCGGGCCCGGGAGGTCAACCGCTACGGCAGTTGGGTCGACCCGCTCGCCTCCGCGGACCCGTGGCGGCCCAACCGATGACCCGACGGCGGTGGGCCGGAGCCGGGTTGGCCCACCGGCCGTTCAGCAAGCTCAGCGGGCGACCGGCTCCGGAGCCCGTGCCTCCTGCGGTGCCGCCACCCAGGCGCTGACCCGCCGTTCGGCGTAGAACGAGACGAACGGCACCGTGCCGGCCAGCATCACCAGCAGCATCCGCTTCAGCGGCCAGTCGGCTCGGCGGCTCAGGTCGAACGCGGCCACCAGGTAGATCATGTAGAGGAAGCCGTGCGCCGGCCCGATGGTCTCCACGACGACCGGGTTGTCGAACGCGTACTTCAGCGGCATGCCGATCACGACTAGCAGGATCAGCACCACGCCCACGATCCAGGCGATCACGCGGTACCGGGTAAGGGCAGCGCCCACCTTCGTCCGTCCTTCCGAGCCCGGCTCAGCCGGGATAGTCACCGGGCCGGGCGCCCGGATTGGCGTTCAACCATGACAGGTAGTGGTTGTAGGCGGCCAGGTCGGTGTCCTCGACGACATCGCCGGTGGCCGGCACCCGGGACACCCGCACCGGGCGGCGTACCGCTGGTCGGGATCCGGTGGTGACCGCCGGGGCGGGCTCGACGGCCGGATCAGCGGGCGGCGCGTCGGCCTCCGCCGCCCTGCGGCGGGCCAGCTTCACCTCACGCCACCAGACGTAGACCACGAAGCCGGCGAAGATCGGCCACTCGACCGCGTACCCCCAGCTCAGGCTGTTGCCGGCGGTGGCCCGGCTGATCTGCCACCAGCCCAACCCGAGGAAGCCCACGACCAGCACGACCATGGCCACGTGGCGTGCGATCCACGCCGGGGTCCAGAGCCGCCTCATGACATTGAGGGTACCGGGGGCGCTTCCGGTCTCCGACACCGTGTCGTAGTCGTCGCCTCCCCGGCTTGGTTTGGCATCACCACGCCTGGGCAATCGTCTAGACGCCAGCCCACACGAGATCAAGGGGGGCGATCATGACCGGATCGGTACGTGAGGACGGCTTCGCGTCCAGCGGCAGTGCGGATATGAGCCCGGAGCAGCGGGTGCCCGAGTGGGGCGGCGATCAGCTCGCCGACCCGGCCGGCGCTCCAGGCCTCGACGGCGACCTGCTCGGCATCGACCCGACGGAGCTGACCGACGAGGACCTGATCCGCGAGATGCACAGCCTGCACCGGACCCGCCTGGACACCCTGCGGCACGCGGCGGACTCCGCACTCGCGAACCACCTGCGGCGCACGGCAGAGCTGGAGACCGAGTACCTGGCCCGCCACCCGGGTCGCGAGGTCGATCCCAGCCGCCTGCGGGGCGCGTGATGTCGGCGCGCGCCGTGCGCGGCATGTCCGCGCCACCCGAGGTGGTCTTCAGCACGGCCACCGACCCCGACCGTGCCTCGGCCTGGCTGCCGGAGCCGCTGCGCGGCGACGGCAGCCCCGCCGCGGAGATCAGCGGCGAGGAGCTTCGCGCCCGCTGGGGCGACGGCGACGCCGACGACTGGTCCGCCGAGATCCGGGTGGAGCCGGCCGATTCCGGCGGCGCCCGGATCCAGCTCGACCTGGCCGACGGGTCCGGCGGGCCCGGTCCGGACCAGTTGGCCGACGAGGCGCTCACCAACCTGGCACGCGAGGTCGCCGACAACCTCCAGGCCGGCTGAGCCGGCCGCGCGGGACGCCGTTCCCGCACCACCACCACAGTTGAGGAGATCGGGTGAGCGACACTGGCCTGCGACAGAAGGCGGCCCGGCTGCGCCGGGCGTACGCGCCGCACGAGCACCGGCCGCTCGGCGGCTACCTGGTGGCGATGGGCGCCTACGCCGGGGTGACAGGGGCTCTCGCCGGCCTGGTCAAGGCGACCGGCCGCCCGGTGCCGGAGCGTCCCGCGCCGTCCGACGTGGTGCTGCTCTCCATCGCCACGCACAAGCTGAGCCGGTTGCTGTCCAAGGACGCGGTGACCAGCCCGTTGCGGGCGCCGTTCACCCGCTACGACCGTCCGATCGGCAGCGGCGAGGTGATGGAGCAGGTGCGTGACTCGGGCAGCCCCACCCGGCACGCCATCGGCGAGCTGCTGAGCTGCCCGTTCTGCTTGGCGGTCTGGGTGGCCACCGGGTTGACCGGTGGCCTGGTGCTCGCGCCCCGGCTCACCCGCCTGGTGGCCACCGCGCTGACGGCGGTCGCCGCGTCCGACTTCCTCCAGATGGCGTACGCGACGGCTCAGCAGGCCGCCGAGGGTGGGCATCAGGACGACGACTGACGAGCAGGACGCGAGAAGGGGGGCCGGTAGACACCGGCCCCCCTTTCTCGTACGCCTCAACGTTGCATGCCGGACCAACCGTGTGGCGACTCCGGCTCCCGTTCGTCCTCGTCCGCCCCGGTGATGATGTCCCGATCCACCGCCGTGCGGTCGTGCTCGTTGGCGAAGTCCGGCTCGGGCGTGGTGTCCCTGCCCTTCGGGGGCTGACCCAGCGCCGGCACCTTCTCGTCGTGGTCCTCGTGGTGCGTCATGTCGGTGTCCCTCCTGCGGTCATTCACGCGATGGTGCCGCCCAGGTCGCTCAGCCGACGGAACCGCCCAGCAGGTCGCTGGCCTCGTCCACCGCGTACTCGCCCTCGGGAAGCGCGTCGATGCGGGCGAGCAGGTCCGGCGGAATCTCGGCGGCCACCGCCCGGCGATAGATCTCCGCCTGTGTGACCCGCTCCTGCGCCCGGAAAATGTCGTCGAGCAGGTCGTCGAGGGCCTGGGTATCCGGCTCACCGGCCACTGATGCGTCGTCGGTCACATCGATCAGCTACCCGGGGCGGAATCGGTCAAACGTCACGCCGATGGCCGACGTACGGGACTCACCAGGGCAGTTCCCCTGCTTCGTCCTGGAAGGTCCCTGTCGGCCCGGTCGGCTCCAGGGTCGCCAGGCGTACGACCTGTCGGGCGCTCTCCTCTACCGGTCGCCCGATGCCGAAGGCGGCGGTCATGTCGGTGGCGGTGGGGCCCGGTTCGAGGGCGTTGAACTTGATGCCCGGCTGTGACTTGGCGTACTGCACGGTCAACATGGTGGCCGCGGACTTGGACGCCGAGTACAACGCGAGCGACATGCCGAACTCAGGCCGCTCAGGGTTGTTCACCGCCCAGAACGATCCGGCGCTGCTGGAGATGGTGACGACTGTGGGATTCGACGACTTGCGAAGCAGGGGCAGCGCCGCCTCGGTGACGCGCACGATTCCCACCGCGTTGGTGTCGAAGGATCGCAGCGCGGCGGGGCCGTCGAGCTCGGTCTCCAGAATGCCCGCGTTGTGCACCAGGACGTCGAGTCGGCCCTCGGCCGAGTCGACAGTCGCCAGTGCGGTGCGCACTGACGCGTCGTCGGTGACGTCGAGCTGGACGAATCGCGCTCCGAGCGCCGCGGCGGCCTGCTCGCCCCGCTCGACATTCCGCGCGCCGATGTAGACCTCGTGCCCCAACTCCAGAAGCTGTCTGGCGGTCTCGAAGCCAATGCCCTTGTTGGCTCCGGTGATCAGTGTGACGGTCATGTCCCGAACGCTAACCACGGCAGTTCGGCGTACCCGGAGCCCTCTTGGGACCGGGGTCTGACAGGACCCCCTCTGATCGCTGGGACTGCCATCGGCACGTCTCAGATGTTCACGGGCTGGACTGCTTGTGGTTCGCGGACGGCAGGTAGGCCGGCGGCGGCAAGGAGGGTCAGCTTCTCCGCGTCACTGGACCCGGTGTCGGGATGAAAGACGACGAGCATCAGGCCATCCGCTCCGGCGATGCCCAGCCGTTCCCGATTGAGGGTCAGCTCCCCGACCTGCGGGTGATTGAGCCGAATCGGCGTTCCGCGCTGTCCGCGTACGTCATGTCGTGCCCAGAGCTGGCGAAATCGGACGCTCGCCAACGAGAGTTCTCCAGTGAGTTCGATGAAGCGTGGGTCGTCTATGTCGGTGCCCACTGCCTGTCGCAGGTTCGCGACGAAGCACTCCGTGATGTTCTCCCAATCCGGGTGCAGTGCCTGCTCGGCGGGATTCAGGAACAGATCCCTGAGCTGATTTCCCCCTTCGGCAAGGCTTGGGGATAGGGCTCTGGCGAGGCTGTTCGAGGCCAAGATGTCGAAATACCGTCCCTCGATGAAGGCGGGTTGGACGAGGGAGCCCAGGAGTTTGAGCGCACCGGCCGGAACGGTTTCCTTACGCTGTCGACGTCGGCGCTGTCGGGGAGTGTCAGCGACCAGCTTCAGCAGGTAGGCCAGGTGCTCGTCGTCGAGTTGGAGTACGCGTGCGATGGACTCGAGCACCTGCACGGACGGGTTTCGGTCGCGGCCCCGCTCCAAGCGCAGGTAGTAGTCAGCGCTGACGCCGGCAAGCATGGCGACCTCCTCGCGGCGCAGGCCCGGCACACGTCGCATCCCCGGTCCACCCTCGCCGACCTGCGGGGCGGTGACGCCGCGTACAACGCTGGCGTGGCCCGTCGTCTGCTGGCCGGCGAGACGGGCCCGGTTCG
>NZ_JBEZGJ010000274.1:0-6676 GCF_040649965.1 Micromonospora sp. NPDC048843 | reverse complement strand
CCAGATCCTCGAGCTGCTCAAGGAACTGGTCCGGGACTCCGGCACCGCACTGTTGATGATCACGCACGATCTGGGCGTGGTGGCTGGCATGTGCGTGCCCTCAGTGCCGATGTCCTCCCCCACCCCGACATCATCACCGCTGAACACGCGCCACCGCCCCACAACGCCCCACCGGGCGTGTCGAACCCGCCCCCACGCCGCCCTCCCGCCGCCGATCTTGCACTTTCTGTGCCGACAAAACATCCATGAAAGGACGTTCCGCCATCCGAAAGTGCAAGATCGACGGATCAGGGGGTGGGCGCGGGGCCTGCGGATCAGGTCATGTTGGCGAGGAACTCGCTGTAGAACAGGCCCAGGGCGATGGCCACGCCGATGCCGGCGATGATCCAGAAGCGCACCACGATGTTGACCTCGCTCCAGCCGGCCAGCTCGAAGTGGTGCTGGAGCGGAGACATTCGGAACACCCGTTTACCGGTGGTCTTGAAGGAGATGATCTGGATCACCACGGACATCGTGATGATCACGAAGAGCCCACCGATGATCGGCAGCAGCAGGATGGTGCGGGTGGACATCGCCATGCCGGCGATCAGACCGCCCAGCCCCAGCGCCCCGGTGTCGCCCATGAAGATCCGCGCCGGGGAGGTGTTCCACCAGAGGAAGCCCACACAGGCACCGGCCGCCGCCCCGGCGATCAGTGCGATCTCCAACGGGTCGCGGACCTCGTAGCAGTACGGCTGGGTGTAGTTCGGGTCGGCGCACCAGTGCCGGTACTGCCAGAACGCGATCAGCGCGTACGCGGCGAGCACCATCACCGAGGCGCCGGTGGCCAGACCGTCCAGGCCGTCGGTGAGGTTGACGCCGTTCGTCGCGGCCATCACCACGAAGATGAAGATGATCACCGCGCCGACCTTGCTGACCTCCAGGAAGTCGATGTCCCGGATGAAGCTCAGCGTGGTGCTGCCCACCGTCTCGGTGTTTGTCGCAAGGCCCGAGCCGTTGGTCATCGTGCTCGGGAACCACAGCGCGATCACCCCGAAGACCGCACCGACGAGGATCTGCCCGAGCAACTTGCCGCGCTTGTTCAGCCCGGCGCTGTTGCGCTTGCGCACCTTGAGGAAGTCGTCGAGGAAACCCACAGCGCCGGAGAAGACCATCAGCCCCAGCAGCACCAGCGCCGTGATGGTCGGCTCCACCTGGGCGATCTGCTGGTCCGGCAGGGTGGTCAGGGCGAGGTGCCCGGCCACGTACGCGATCACAGTGGCCAGGATGAAGACCACGCCACCCATCGTGGGCGTGCCTTTCTTGCCCTGGTGCATGGCGGGGCCGTCGGACCGGATCGGCTGACCGGCCTTGAGCCGGGTGAACACCTTGATCGCGATCGGGGTGCAGAAGAGCGAGACGAGGAAGGCCACCCCGATGGCGACGATGACCGCCCTCATCGGGTCGACTCCCCACCGGCGTCGGCGCGCAGGGCGTCGGCCACCTCCCAGGTCCGGTACCGGGAGCCCTTGACCAGGACGACGTCACCCGGTCGTAGCTCGCTCCGCAGCACCTCGACGGCCGCCGCCTGATCGGTGAGCAGCACCGACTCTCCTCCCCAGTTTGCTACAGCTGTCGCGCCTTCGTGGATCGGCGCGGCCGGCTCACCCACCACGAGCAGCCGGTCGACACCCAGCTCGGCCGCGAGTTGGCCGACCTCGGCGTGGCCGTCGTACTCGAACGGGCCCAGCTCGGCCATGTAGCCAAGCACCGCGACGGTACGCCGCCCCTGGCCCATGCTTGCCAGCGCCCGCACCGCTACCGCCATCGAGGCCGGGTTGGCGTTGTACGAGTCGTCGATCACGGTCACCCCGTCGGGGCGGTCGAAGACGTCCATCCGTCGGGTCGAGACCAGCCCCAACTCGCCGAGGGCAGTGGCCAGCTCGGCCAGCGGCATGCCCAACTCCCGGGCGACCGCCGCCGCGGCGAGCGTGTTCCCGACCTGGTGGCGGCCGGCCAACCGCAGCCGCACCGGCGCGCGTCCCTCCGGGGTGACAAGGGTGTACGAAGGGTGCCCCCGCTCGTCGAGCAGGACGTCCTCGGCGCGCACGTCGGCGTCGGGCGCCTCGCCGTAGCGGACCACCCGGGCCTGCGTGCGGCTCGCCATCGCGTCCACCCGGGGGTCGTCGGCGTTCAGCACTGCCAGCCCGTCCGGCGGCAGCGCCTCCACCAGCTCACCCTTGGCCACGGCGATGGCTTCCTGCGAGCCGAACTCGCCGATGTGCGACGTGCCGACGTTGAGCACCACGGAGATCCGGGGCGGCACCAGCTCGCACAGGTACCGCACGTGCCCGACCCCCCGCGCGCCCTTCTCCATCACCAGGTAGCGGGTGTCCGGGTCGGCCTGGAGGGCGGTGTACGGGTGCCCCAGCTCGTTGTTGAACGAGCCGGGTGGTGCCACAGTGGCCCCGAGCCGGGCGGTGAGCTGACCGATCAGGTCCTTCGTGGTGGTCTTGCCGGACGAGCCGGTCACGCCGATCACGGTCAGCCCGGGCAGCCGGTCCACCGCCACGCGGGCCAGTCGGCCCATCGCGGTCAGGGCGTCATCGACCAGCACCATCGGCACCCCGGGCACCTCTCGGCTGCCGAGCACCGCCACCGCACCGGCCTGGGTCGCCGTCGCCGCGTAGTCGTGCCCGTCGACCTTCTCCCCAGGGAAGGCCACGAAGAGCGAACCGGGCCCCACCTTGCGCGAGTCGAACTCCACCGATCCGGTGACGGTGGCGGCCGGGTCGGCGGCCACCAACCGCCCGTCGACCGCAGCGGCCACCTCGGCCAGGCTCAGCGTGATCACCGCTGACCCGCCAGGTCCCCGAAGCGGGCCCGCAGGGCCTCGGCCAACTCGATGCTGTCGTCGAACGGAAGCACCTGACCCGCCACCTCCTGGCCTCGCTCGTGACCCTTGCCGAGCAGCGCGATCACGTCGCCCGGCTCGGCCAGCCGCACCGCCTCGTCGATAGCGGCGCGGCGGCCCGCCACCTCGATGATCCGAGCGGCAGTGCCGGCCCGGTACGCCCCGGCCAGCACCTCGGCGCGGATCTCCCCCGGGTCCTCGGTGCGCGGGTTGTCGTCGGTCACCAGCACCACGTCGGCTCCCTCCGCCGCGGCGGCGCCCATCACCGGCCGCTTGCCCCGGTCCCGATCCCCACCGGCGCCGATCACACAGATCAGTCGGCCGGCGCTCAACTCGCGCAGCGCGGCAAGCGCTGCCACTATCGCGTCCGACTTGTGGGCGTAGTCGACCACCCCGCGCACCGGCGCGGCCACGTCGACCAGCTCCAGCCGGCCCGGGACGCCCCCGCAGGCAGCCACACCATCCGCGGCGGTCACCGGGTCCACCCCGGCACCCACCAGTGCGGCGATGGCCAGCAGCGCGTTGGCCACGTTGTGCCGGCCGGGCAGCGCGACACCGGCGGACACTGCCACGCCGTTCGGGCCGTGCGCGGTGAACCGCTGCGCGTACCCCTCGCCGCCCACACCGTCGGCCCACCAGGTCGCGCCCTGCTCACCGGCCGCCGAGTAGGTGACAGTCGTCGGCTTGAGCAGCGGCTTCAACGCCGGGTCGTCGTGGTTGAGCACCTCGACCGCGCAGCGCCCGTCGAAGAGCTGGGCCTTCGCCGCGAAGTAGTCGTCGCTGTCGGCGTGGAAGTCCAGGTGGTCGGAGCCGAAGTTGGTGTAACCACCGACGGCGAACCGCACACCGCCCACCCGGCCCATCGCCAGCGCGTGGCTGGAGACCTCCATGACCACGGCGGTGACCCCCCGCTCGCGGGCGGTGGCCAACATGGCGTGCAGGTCGGTCGCCTCGGGGGTGGTGCGGACACTGTCGATCACCAGATCACCGAGCCGGGTCTCCACAGTCCCGACCAGCCCGGTGGTGTGCCCGGCGGCCCGCAGCCCCGACTCGATCAGGTACGCGGTTGACGTCTTTCCCGCGGTGCCGGTCACGCCGATCACTGTGAGGTCGGCGGTCGGGTCGCCGTACACGGCCGAAGCCAGCTCGCCGAGCACGGCGCGCGGGTCGGGCACCACCAGGGTGGGCAGGCCCGTTCCCGCCGCCAACTCCGCGCCGGCCGGATCGGTCAGCAGCGCCACGGCACCCGCCTCGACGGCGCCGGCGGCGAACTCCGCGCCGTGCCGACGGGCACCGGGCAGCGCCGCGTAGAGGTCGCCGGGACGAACCTCCTGGCTGGCGTGGGTGACCCCGGAGACGACCACCGCTGCGGCGTCCGCCGGAAGGTCGACGGCGAGCCGGACGGCGAGATCACCGAGCCGGACTCCGGTCACGGTACGTGGACGTGGATTGCCGGGCACGGCGTCAGACCCTACCCGGTCGTCCGGTTCCGGCCGCACAGCCGCCCCGGTGGTTCGTCGGCACTCACCGATGATGTCCCGCCGTTGCTGCTCAGCGCGGATAGACCACGAACTTGGGCGCGGATCCGCCGGTGGAGGGCGGTACCCGGTAGTGACGCAGAGTGAACTGCATCATGTCCCGGAACGCCGGTCCGGCGATCGCCGCGCCCCCGCCGTTGGGCGCGTACACGAAGACCGCGATCACGTACCGGGGGTTCTCGGCGGGAGCCATGCCGATGAACGAGGACACCTCACCGGGCTGCTTCTTACCGTTGACCTGCCGCCAGCCGGTGCCGGTCTTGCCGGCGACCCGGTAACCGGGAACCGCGGCGGCCACACCGGTGGCGCCGTCGACGGTCGTGACCGCCTCCAGCATGGTGCGCAGGGCCGCCGCGTTCTGCGGGCTGAGCACCGACCGGGTCACCGGGGCCGGCGCGGGGGTGCGCTTGCCGTCCGGGCCGATCACCTCCTTGACCAGGTGCGGCTGCACGTACGTGCCGTTGTTGGCGATGGCGGCGTAAGCGGCGGCCATCTGCAACGGGGTGGCGTCGACGCTGTGCCCGATCGGCACCGACCCCTGCGAGGATTCGCTCCACTCGTCGGCCGGCAGCAGTCGCCCGCTGGCCTCCCCGTACACGCCCTCGCCAGTGGGCTTGCCCAGCCCGAACCGCTTCTGGTAGTCGATCAGCCGATCTGGACCGAGCTCGTCGGCGATCGTGATCGTGCCGACGTTCGACGAGAAGGCGAGCATCCCCGGCACGCTCATCCGTTTGCCGTTGGCGGGGTGCGTGTCGGAGAACCAGGTGTCGCCCTTCTTGATGCTGTTGGCAATGGGCAACGTGGTGTCCGGCGTGATCACCCCCTCCTGCAACGCCGCACCGTAGGTGATCGCCTTGTGCACCGAGCCGGGGTCGACCACGAAGCTGGTCGCCGCGTCCTCCCGGGCAACCGGGTCGCTGGGCGTCGGCTTCGCCGCGTTGTAGGTGGGGTTACTGGCTTGGGCCAGCACCGCGCCGGAGGGAATCTCGATGACCACGGCCGCGCCGGTGCCACCCGGCGCCTGGGCCATGCCCGCGCTGAGGATCTGCTGCGTCCGGAACTGGAGGTCACGGTTGAGGGTGAGGGCGAGCGAGCTGCCCGGCTTGGCGAGCGTGGTCCGGCTGTAGCCGCCCGGGATCGGCGCCCCGAGGTCGCCGAGGCCGGCCTCGTACACCCGCTTGCCGTCCTGACCGGCGAGCACGTCGTCGTAGCGGGCCTCCAGCCCCTCCAAGCCGACCATGTCCTGGCTGGTGAAGCCGATGAGGTTGGCCGCCAGGTCACCGCCGGGCACCTCACGGCGCTCGTCTCGGTGCACCCCGATGCCGAGGAGCTCGAGCGCCTGCACCCGCTTGGCGGTGGAGATCTCCACTCCCCGCGCCAGGTACACGAACCGGGACGCCTTACCGTCCTCCAGCTTGCGCGGCTTCATCAACTCCATCAGCTTCGACACCGGGATGCCGAGCAACGGGGAGAGCGCCTTGGCGACGGCGGCCGAGTCCTCCACCTCGGTCGGGTCGGCGTACACGTACCGCGCCTCGACACTGCGGGCCAGCGGCGCGCCGGTGCTGTCGTAGATCGCACCCCGGGGCGCCGGCAGCTCGACAGTGCGGAGGCGGTCGACGATACCGCCCCCGGCGTACGCCGGAGCGTCGACGGTCTGGAGGAAGATCAGCCGGATCCCGATGGTGGCGAAGAGAGTCAGGGCGAGCACGGTGCCCAGTCGCAGCCGCAGCCGCGAGTCGGCCAGCTTCGGCGGGCGTCGTGGCTTGCGCGACGGCCGGCGGGCCGCCGGTCGGTCGGTGCGCCGCGGCGCGCGAGGCGTGGTCCGGCGACGCGGAGGCGGCTCGTCCCCACCCGGGCCACGGGGGGTACGCGGCGCGACGGTGCGCACCACGCCACCGCGACCGGCAGCCGGAGCGTCGCGCCGGCCTGCCCGGGCGGCGGCCCGACCGCCGTCGAGCACCTGCAACGCCGGCCGGAACGGGTCGCCGGACCGGGTGCTGCGCGGCGTACGCCGCTGCTCGGCGCCCTGACCGCGCGCCGGCGTGCCGCGCTCCTCGCGGACGGTCCGACCCCTCGGGGTGTACGCCCGGGCGCCGGAGATGCCCCCGATGCCCGGCTCACCGGTGCGCGGCTCGCCGTCGACGCCACTGGCCGCCGGCGGGCTGCGGATGTCGTACCGCCGATTTCTCGGCTGCGCGACTATCGGCGCTGCCGCCTGGGCCGGTCTCTACCTCGCCCTGGG
>NZ_JBEZGJ010000273.1:0-6681 GCF_040649965.1 Micromonospora sp. NPDC048843 | reverse complement strand
CAACCACACTATTCCCCCACCCCCCGCTCTTCCGATCTCGCCCCGGCGGCCACACCGCCCGGCGCTCGCCGCCGACCTGTACAGCCGGGGGGGGCGCACCCCCCACGGCTCCCGTCGAGGTCAGTACGCCAGGCAGACGCACTCGCTCATCAGCGCCCGCACGTTGCGCACGTACGACGGGTTGGGGATGGCCAGCGGCCTCCCCTCCTGAGCCACCGCACCGTGCCCGAAGTTGTACGCGGCGATGACCGCGTTGAGCAGGCAGGAATTCAGCTCGCTGGTGCACAGTGCCGGGTCGAGCCGGAAGTCGGACTCGAAGTACATGTCGCCGATGTACTTCGTCGCCCAGGCCAGGTAGGTGGCGCCGAGGTAGGCGTTGTCCTGGTAGGCGTCGATCTTGTAGCTCTTCTCGAACCGCTGGTTCATCCAGGTCGCGGTGTCCGGCATCACCTGCAACAGCCCGACCCCACCGTCGCAGGCGTAGATGTTGGACTGCCAGCCGCTCTCCTGCCACGCGGTGGCCTTGAGCAGGTTGAGCGGGATCTTGATGTCCGGTGCCGAGACCGGCCAGTAGGTGCGGTTGGCCGCATCGGTCAGCGCCGCCTTCACCTCGGACCGGCTCGCCTGGCTGCCCTTGTAGGTCGGCTTGCAGGAGCTCGGGGCCGGCTTCGGCGGTGCCGGCGGCACCTCGGTCTCGGTGGGCGGCTTCGGCACCGGGCGCGGCTTCGGCGCCGCCCGGGTCGGCTTCTTCGTCGTCTTCGGCTTCGGGGTCGCGCTCCGACTCGGGGCGGAACCCATCGATTCCACGGCGCTCACCGACGGGCTCGGCTCCTCGCTGACCTCGTCGGACGGGGTGTCGGTCGGCCCGTCGGTGATGGCGACCGGCGCGGCCAGGCCCGGTGGGCTCTCCCCCTTGGCGGCGCAGCCGACCAGCGCGCTCGCGAGCAGAAGCCCGGCGAGCACTGCGGCGCCCAGCCGATCGGTGCGTCGAACCATGCCGTGGCCTCCCCCGTGTGATTGTCGCCGCACCCTAACAAGGTTCGACCGGGCGGCGTTGCCCCTGCGACGGCCGCCGGGGGGCCTGGTCCACTGAGGGCTGACCGTTGCCCACCGCCCGGTCCCGGGTCGCCCAGGCGACCATGAACACCACTGTCCAGAGCACCCCGAGCAGCACCGCGGCGGCCGTCCCACTCGCCGTGTCCAGTCCGAGGTAGAGCCGCGCGCCGCCGATCCCGAGCACCCCCGCCGCCGCTGCGGTCCAGGCGGCCACCGCCACCGGCCAGTGGGCGCTGCGCGACACCAGCCACGCCAGGGTGCAGAAGCTCGCCGCGACGACGGCGTTCTGGGTGGAGAGCGGCGCCACCTCACCGCCGCCCGGGGCGGTCCCGTTCGGGCCGGTCAGTTCGGCCACCACGGCCAGCACCACCAGCGGCACGAACGCGCCCACAGTGCCGACCACGCTGAGCAGGTCCGCCCGCCAGGGTCGGTTGCGCCACGCCAGCACCGCCGCCACCAGCGCCACCAACAGGATCAGCACCGACCCGCGTACCACCGACACCAACACCAGTGTGGCGTCGGCGGCGTCCGGGGTACGCCGAGCGGCGAACCACCCCGCGATGGCGCCGTCCAGCGCGGCCAGCCCACTGTTGCGGACCGCCACCGCGAGCAGACCGGCGATGGCGAGCCCGGCGGCGAACAGCAGCAGCAGCCCGGCGGCCAGATTGAGCAGCAGCGTCCAGGCCGGGCCGATCCGCATGGCCACCAGGAAGAACAGCACCCCGTAGCGGGCGGTGAGCCACCGCACCGGAGGCAGAGCGCCGGCCCGGGACAGCAGCGCGCGCACCGGGTCGGGGTTACGGCCCAGCCACCGACCCACCAGCACCACACCCACCAGGCCGGCCAGCAGCAGGAACGCCACCCCGGTGGCCCGGCCGAGAAGCCGGGAGACAGTGTCGTACGACTCACCGGCGAGGTGACCGAGCAGCACCGAGCCGCCCACCCAGGTCACCACCCCGGCCAGGTTCCAGAGGGCGAACCGCCGGTACGGCATGCCGGCCGCACCGGCCAGCCGGGGCACCAGGGTCCGGGCGAAAGCCACCCATCGGGCGGCGAACACCCCCCGCCCACCGAGACGGGCGAGCATGGCGTCGGCGCGGGCCCACCGCTGCGGCCCGACCCGGTGACCCAGCCCGGCGCGCAGCCGGGAGCCGTACCGCCGTCCGGCGCGAAAGGCCAGCCCATCGCCGAGGACCGCCGCGACGATCATCGCGAGCAACGCCGGCCCGAGCCGCAAGGTACCGTTGTAGGTGAGGAAGCCGACGAGCAGCAGGGTAGCCTCACCCGGCACGAGCAGGCCGAAGATCACCGCGGTCTCGCCCGCCACGATCAGCGCGGCGACCAGGTAGATCCACAGGGTGGGCAGACCCTGCACCCAGGTCAGCAGGTCGTGCACTCAGGCCCCCGGGACACGGGTGCCAGCATGCCAGCCGGGAGAACCACCGGCACAGCGGTTTCACCATAGATCAGGGGCACCTGGGGGTGACCCCGACGCAGCCTGCGCGAGCGCAGGCGGAAGGATAGAGGGTATGCAGCTTCGCACCGACCTCCGCAACGTCGCCATCATCGCTCACGTCGACCACGGCAAGACCACCCTGGTCGACGCCATGTTGCGGCAGGCCGGCGCGTACGGCGCACGCGGCGAGAACACCGAGCGGGTGATGGACTCCGGTGACCTGGAGCGGGAAAAGGGCATCACGATCCTGGCCAAGAACACCGGTGTGCGTTACCTGCCGGCGGACGGCTCCGACCCGGTCACCATCAACATCATCGACACGCCCGGCCACGCCGACTTCGGCGGCGAGGTGGAGCGCGGCCTGACCATGGTCGACGGTGTGGTGCTGCTCGTCGACGCCAGTGAGGGCCCGCTGCCGCAGACCCGCTTCGTGCTGCGTAAGGCGCTGCGGGCCCGGATGCCGATCATCCTGGTGATCAACAAGGTGGACCGTCCGGACGCCCGGATCAAGGAGGTCGTGGACGACACCTACGAGCTCTTCCTCGACCTGGACGCCGACGAGGAGCAGATCGACTTCCCGATCGTCTACGCCTGCGCCCGCGACGGCGTCGCCTCGCTGACCCAGCCCGCCGACGGCTCGGTGCCCGACGACAGCACCTCCCTGGAGCCGCTGTTCCGCACCCTGCTGGACACCATCCCGGCACCCTCGTACGACGAGGGCGCGCCGTTGCAGGCCCACGTCACCAACCTGGACGCCTCGCCGTTCCTCGGCCGGCTCGCGCTGTGCCGGGTCCGCCAGGGCACCATCAACAAGGGCCAGACGGTGGCCTGGTGCCGCACCGACGGCAGCACCCAGCGGGTCCGCATCTCCGAGATGCTGATGACCGAGGGCCTGGAGCGCACGTCGGCCGAGACCGCCGGCCCGGGCGACATCATCGCCGTCGCCGGCATCCCGGAGATCATGATCGGTGAGACCCTCGCCGACGTCGAGAACCCTGTCGCGTTGCCGCTGATCACCGTCGACGAGCCGGCCATCTCGATGACCATCGGCACCAACACCTCGCCGCTGGTCGGCCGGCTCAAGGGCTCCAAGGTCACCGCGCGGATGGTCAAGGACCGGCTCGACAAGGAGCTGATCGGCAACGTGTCCCTGCGGGTCCTGCCCACCGAGCGGCCGGACGCCTGGGAGGTGCAGGGCCGCGGCGAGCTGGCGCTGGCCATCCTGGTCGAGCAGATGCGCCGGGAGAGCTACGAGCTGACCGTCGGCAAGCCGCAGGTGGTCACCCGGGTAATCGACGGCAAGACCTGCGAGCCGGTCGAGCGGCTGACCATCGACGCCCCGGAGGAATACCTCGGCGCGATCACCCAGCTCCTCGCCACCCGCAAGGGCCGGATGGAGCAGCTTGTCAACCACGGCACCGGCTGGATCCGGATGGAGTGGCTGGTGCCGGCGCGCGGCCTGATCGGCTTCCGCACCGAGTTCCTCACCGACACGCGGGGCACCGGCATCCTGCACCACGTCTTCGAGTCGTACGAGCCGTGGTTCGGCGAGCTGCGCACCCGTAACAACGGCTCGCTGGTCGCCGACCGGGCCGGCGCGGTCACCGCCTTCGCGATGACCAACCTGCAGGAGCGCGGTCAGCTCTTCGTCGAGCCCACCACCGAGGTGTACGAGGGCATGATCGTCGGGGAGAACTCCCGCTCCGACGACATGGACGTCAACATCACCAAGGAGAAGAAGCTCACCAACATGCGGCAGTCGACCTCCGACGAGACCGAGAAGCTGGTCCCGCCGCGCAAGCTCACCCTGGAGCAGGCGCTGGAGTTCTGCCGCGAGGACGAGTGCGTCGAGGTCGCCGGTTGGCGTCGGCTGCGCGCCGGCGTGGACGCGGGCGCGACAGCCCGTTGGCGCACCGAGGTACGCCGGCTGCGGGCCGCGCTACCTGCCGACGCCCCGCCGAAGAGCCGCGCCCACGCCACCGGCCGCACCGGCTCGGGTGGACTGAGCGACGATCTCGCCGCCGGGCTGCTCGTCGGTCTGGCGTACCCGGAACGGTTGGCCCGGGTGCGGCGGCCGGGCGGTTCCGCGTACCTGATGACCGGCGGGACCGCCGCGGAGCTGGCGGCCGGCTCGGGGCTGACCGGGTCCGACTGGCTGGCGGTGGCGGTCGCGGACCGCACCCCCGGCGCGCCGTCGGCCCGCATCCGCCGGGCCTCCCCGGTGGACGAGGCAACGGCCCGGGAGGCGGCCGGTCCGTTGCTACGCACCGGCCGCGAGGTCGGCTGGTCGGACGGGGACGTGGTGGCCCGGGAGGTGACCCGGCTGGGCGCCATCGAGCTGGTCCAGCGGCGGTTGGACCGGCCGGACCGGGCGGAGGTGGCCGCCGCGCTGCTGACCGGCCTACGCCAGGACGGGCTGAGCCTGTTGCAGTGGACGCCGGCGGCTCGGGCGCTGCGCGAGCGGCTCGCGTTCCTCCGACACCAGCTGGGCGAGCCGTGGCCGGAGGTCGGCGACGACTCGTTGCTCGACGCCGCGCCGACGTGGCTGGGCCCGGAGCTGGCCGCCGCGCGACGCCGGGCCGACCTGGCGCGAGTGGACGTGTCGTCGGCGCTGCGTCGGCTGCTGCCCTGGGCGCAGGCCGCCCGCCTCGACGAGCTGGCCCCGGAGCGGATCGAGGTGCCCAGTGGTTCTCGGATCCGACTGGACTACGGCGACCCGGCCGCGCCGGTGCTCGCCGTGAAGCTCCAGGAGACGTTCGGCTGGCCGGCAGCGCCTCGCATCGCCGACGGTCGGGTGCCGGTGCTGCTGCACCTGCTCTCCCCCGCCGGCCGGCCGGTGGCGGTCACCGCCGACCTGGCGTCGTTCTGGCGTACCGGCTATCCGCAGGTCCGCTCGGAGCTACGCGGGCGCTATCCCCGGCACCCGTGGCCGGAGGATCCGGGAACGGCGACACCCACCCGGCACGCCACGCCACGTCGGCGCTGAGCGCCGGTCTACTCCTCGACGACGTCGGCCACCACGACTGTGACGTTGTCCGGCGCGCCGGCGTGCAGGGCCAGGTCGATCAGCTTGGCGGCGCAGGCGTCCCGGTCCGGATAGCCGCTGAGCACCTCGGTGAGGGTGTCCGGGCGAACCACGTTGGAGAGGCCGTCGCTGCACAGCAGCCACCGGTCGCCGGCCCGGGGCACCATCGTCGCGTACGACGGGGAGACCTCTTCGCCCTGCAACGCCTGGGTGACCACGGCCCGACGCGGGTGGCTGCTGGCCTGGTCGGCGGTGATCACGCCCTGATCGACCAGCATCTGCACGAACGTATCGTCCCTGGTGACCTGCTTGAGCACGCCCTCGCGGAACAGGTAGGCCCGGGAGTCGCCGACGTGCGCGAGCGCCAGGCAGCTGCCGGTACGGGCGAAGAGCAGGGCGGTCAGCGTGGTGCCCATGCCCTGGCGCTCGGGATCCTCGGCGACCGCCTGTCGGATCCGGGAGGTGGCCAGGGCGATGCCACCTTCGAGCGCGGCCACCAGGGCGTCCTCGGGTGTCTCCAGGTCGAGCGGGGCGACCGCGTCGATGGTGAGGGCGCTGGCCAGGTCGCCGGCGGCCATCCCGCCCATGCCGTCGGCGACGGCGACGAGCCAGGTGCCGGCGTGCAGGGCGTCCTGGTTTCCGCTGCGGATCAGCCCACGGTCGCTCGTTCCCACGGAACGCAGCTTCAGGGTCATGGGAGGCAGCCTGCCAGGCGAAGGGCGCAGTTGTCTCTAGGAGATCAGGACGACGGCGCGTGGCGCGGCCAATCTCACGTCCGGGTGGCGGCGCGTCGGCGCGCGCGCTCGAGCTGACCGCCCTCGTCGGACGCGGAAACCCATCCAACCAGATCAATTGACATGACGTACCGGCACTGGAAACATCGAGCCGATACCTGGGAGCGCTCCCAGCTCCCGTCGCATCATCGTGCCACCGCCACCGTCCCACTTTCCGTCCCGGAAGGACTCCCCGTGACGCCATCCCGACGCCGCCTCCTGTTGGCTGCGGCGACCACTCTGGCCCTCACCGGCGCGGGCGCCGGCGCGGCCCACGCCGACCCACCACCGGACGCCCCCGAGCAGATCGACAACGGCGACTTCAGCGCCGGGGTGAGCCCCTGGTTCTCCTTCGGCACCGGCGCGCTGGC
>NZ_JBEZGJ010000272.1:0-6699 GCF_040649965.1 Micromonospora sp. NPDC048843 | reverse complement strand
CCTGGCCATGCTGCTGACGTACCACTGGTGGTCGCCGGTGCGGTTCTGCTCGACGTAGTTGATCCGCGCCTCGCGGCCGGTGATCTCCTCCGCGACCGCCGACCGACGCGACCGGCACCGGGCCGTCGTCGGCCGGTCGGGGCGCGACCGGGCCGGGACTCGGCGGACCGGCGATCAGCCTGCCCACCGGCGGCGGTGCGATCCGGGCCATCGGCGAGACGTTCGCCGCCCACCCGGTCACCGGGACCGGCGGCATGTCCGTGCCCATCCCGGTCAGCGGCGGCCGGTCCGGGTTCCAACCCGACCTGACGCTCAGCTACGACTCGGGCGCCGGGAACGGTCCGTTCGGCCTCGGCTGGCAACTGCCCGTGCCGGCCATCAGCCGGCGCACCGACCGCGGCCTGCCCCGCTACGACGACACCGACACCTTCCTGCTGTCCGGGGAGGACGACCTGATCCCGGTGCCCGGCGGCACACCGGTCGCCGGGCACACTGTGCAGCGGTTCCGGCCACGGACGGAGGGGGCGTTCGCCCGCATCGAGCGGTGGACCCGGGACTCCGACGGTGACGTGCACTGGCGCACCCTGTCCGGGTCGAACCTGCTGGCCGTGTACGGCCGTGACGTCGGCTCCCGCATCGGCCTGGGCGGGCGGGTGCACACCTGGCTGCTCTGCGAGACCCGCGACGATCGGGGCAACGCGGTCACCTACACCTACAAGGCCGAGGACGCCGCCGGCCTGGACCTGGACCGGCCGCACGAACGGCACCGCACCGACCGGAACGTCAACCGCTACCTCAAGTCGGTGCGGTACGGCAACACGGTGCCGCTGCTCGACCCCGACGGCCGACGCCCGGTGGACCTGACGCCGGCCCAGATCGCCGACGCCGGCTGGCTGTTCGAGGTGGTGCTCGACTACGGCGAGCACCACGCGGACACCCCGCTACCTGCTGACACCGGGGACTGGACCTGCCGGCCGGACCCGTTCTCGACCTACCGCGCGGGATTCGAGGTCCGCACCTACCGGCTGTGTCGCCGGATCCTGATGTTCCACAACTTCCCCGACGAGCCGGAGGTGGGCGCGGACTGCCTGGTCCGCGCGGTGGAGTTGGAATACGCCAGCGGGCCGGTGCTGTCCACCCTGGTCGAGGTGACCCAGCGCGGCTACGCCCCGGCCGCCGGCGGCGGGCACACCAACGCCGCGCTGCCCCCGGTGACCTTCGAATACACACCGGCCACCATCGCGGCGACCACCCGGGAACTCGAGCGCGGCAGCCTGGAGAACCTGCCGGCCGGCGTGGACGGACGGACCGATCTGTGGGTGGACCTGGACGGGGAAGGACTCGCCGGCGTGCTGACCGGGCACGAGGGTGCCCTCTACTACCGGCCGAACCTCGGCGCCGGCCGGATCGGCCCGGTCGCCGCGCTGCCCACGGTGCCGTCGCTGACCGACCTGGCCGGCGGACACCAGCAACTGGTCGACGTGAACGGTGACGGGCGGATCGAGCTGGTCCAGCTCGGCACCGTACCGGCGGGCTTCGTCCGCCGCACCGACGACGCCGGCTGGTCCGGCTTCCAGCCGTTCAGCGAGCTGCCCGCCGTCGACTGGGCCAGCCCCGACCTTCTGCTGCTGGACCTCACCGGGGACGGCCGTGCCGACCTGCTGATCGCCGGTGACACAGTGCTGGCCTGGCACGAGTCGCTGGCCGAGGCGGGGTACGGGCCGGCGCGACCCGCGCTCTGGCCCGCGGACGAGGACCGTGGGCCGCGGCTGCTGCGCTCCGATGACCGGCAGAGCATCTTCCTCGCCGACATGTCCGGCGACGGGCTCACCGACCTGGTCCGGGTCCGCGACGGTTCCGTCTGCTACTGGCCCAACGTCGGTTACGGACGATTCGGCGCCACTGTCGAGATGGACGACGCGCCGTGGTTCACCGGGCTGGACGAGTTCGACCCGGCCCGGGTGCTCCTCACCGACGTGGACGGCACCGGCGCGATGGACCTGTGCTACCTGGGCCGGCGCGAGATCCGGCTCTGGTACAACCAGTCCGGCAACGGCTGGTCGGCCCCCGCCGACCTGCCCGACCTGCCGCACGTCACGCCCGATTCGACTGTGACAGTGACCGACCTGCTGGGCACTGGCACCGGCTGCCTGGTGTGGTCGTCGCCGCTGCCCGGCGACGCCGCCGGCCCGGTGCGCTACCTGAACCTGGCCGCCGACGGCAAGCCGCACCTGCTCACCCGCGTGGTGAACAACCTGGGCGGCGAGACCACCATCCGGTACGCCGCTTCCACCGCCTTCCAGCTGGCCGACCGACGAGCCGGCCAGCCGTGGTTGACCAGGCTGCCGTTCGCGGTGCAGGTCGTCGAGCGGGTGGAACAGGTGGACCGGATCACCGGGACCCGGCTGGTCACCGGCTACCGCTACCACCACGGGCACTACGACGGCGTCGAGCGGGAGTTCGCCGGCTTCGGCATGGTCGAGCAGATCGACGGCGAGTCGTTCGTGGACCACGTGTTGGGCGTCGAGGCGGTCGACGGGCACCAGGACACCTCGCCCGAACTGTTCCAGCCACCGGTCACCACGAAGACCTGGTACCACACCGGCGCGCCTGTCGACCTGTCCACCGAGTGGTACGCCGGCCGACACCTGCCCACAGCGGAGCTGCCGGCCGGAGTCTCCGCCACGGAGCTGCGGGAGAGCCGGCGGGCGTTGCGGGGCCTGCCGCTCCGGCAGGAGGTGTACTCGTACGACGGCGGTGCCGCGCAGGAGCACCCGTACGGGGTGGTCGAGCAGACGTACCAGGTGCAGCGGCTGGACGCGCGGGTGTTCGTCGCCGTCGAGCGGGAGGCAGTCAGCCTCTCCTACGACCGGCAGCCGGACGAGCCCCGGATCAGCCACCGGCTCAACCTGGTCCTCGGCCCGTACGGCACCGTCGTCCAGGCCGCCGCGGTGGTCTACGGCCGCACCACGCCCGACCCCGAGCTGCCCGCCGAGGTGACCGCCGAACAGCGGCGTCGTCACGTCACGTACGGCGAGCAGCGGTACACCCCGGACATCGACGAGACGCTGCCGGTGCCGGCGTACCGGATCCGCGCCGCGTACGAGGCCCTCGGGCACGAACTCACCGGGCTGGCCCCGGCCGGCCCGCTGTTCACCCGCGACGAACTGCTCGCCGGTTTCGCCGCGGCCACCCCGATCGGGTACGAGGTGGTGGCCGACGAGGTCAGCGCGCAACGGCGGTTGCTGTCCCGGTCACAGGTGCGGTTCCGGGACAACGCGCTGACGCCGCTGCCGGCCGGGCAGTGGGACAGCCTGGGGCTGGGGCACCAGACGTACCAACTCGCCTTCACCCCGGCCGCGCTGGCCGCCGGTTACGGCACGGCGGTGACCGACGCGGACCTGGCCGCCGCCGGCTACGCGCACCTCGACGGCGGCCCGGACTGGTGGATACCGTCCGGCGAGCTGCGCTACCCCGCCGATCCGGCCGCGCACTTCTACCTGTCCGACGGGGCCCGGGACGCGCTGGGCATGGCGACGGCGGTCACCTTCGACGGCTACCACCTGCTCACCGAGCGGGTGACGATCGACCAGGCGGCCTGGTCGGTCACCACAGCTGTCAACAACTACCTGGTGCTCGGGCCGAGCCTCGTCACCGACCCGAACGGGCAGCGCCGCGCGGTGCGCTACGACGAGTTGGGCCGGGTGGTGGCCTCGGCGCTGCTCGGCCGGCCCGGCGCCGGGGACGGCGACACGCTCGACGATCCGACGTTGACGTTCACCTACGACCCGTTCAACTGGGTGGTCAACGGCCAGCCCGCGTACAGCCGGGGCCGGCACCGGGAACGACACGGCCCGACCAACCCGCGCTGGCTGGAGAGCTACGAGTACAGCACCGGCACCGGTGGTGTGGCGATCACCAAGTCGCGGGTGCATCCGGGCAGGGCCCTGGAGGTGGGTGAGGACGGGGTCGCCGTCGAGGTGGACGCCGACCCGCGCTGGGTCGGCACCGGCCGCACTGTGGTCAACAACAAGGGCAACCCGGTGAAGCGGTACCAGCCCTACTTCAGCACCACCCACGAGTACGAGGACGCCGCGGCGCTGCGCGAGATCGGCGCCACAGCGATCCGCTACTACGACCCGCTGGGCCGGGCCGTGCTGACCCGGTATCCGGACGGCACCCTCAGCCGGGTCGAGTCCACTGCCTGGTCGCATCGGCTGTCCGATGCCAACGACACGGTGCTCGACAGCCAGTGGTACGCCGAGCGGGGCAGCCCCGCCGTGTCCGATCCGGAACCGGCCGACCCGGCCACCCGCGCCGCGTGGCTCGCCGCCAAGCACGCCGACACGCCCTCCGTGATCCACTTCGACAGCCTCGGCCGGGCCGTCTACACGGTGGCCGACCGGGGTGCCGGCCAGCGGTTCGGCGTACGCACCAGCGGAGACCTCACCGGCCGGTCCTCGGACGGGTACGACGCGCTGGGCCGGCACATCGCCACCGCGGCCACCGCCATGCACGGCGCGGGAGTGCGGTCGTGGAGCGCGGAGAAGGGCGAGCGGTGGGTGTTCCAGGACGTGCTCGGCGGGGTGCGCCGGATCTGGGACGAACACGGCCGGACCTTCCGCACCACGTACGACGCCCTGCACCGGCCCGTCGGCCTGTACGTCAGCGAGTCCGCCGGCGCGGAACGCTGCGTGCAGTACGTGGTCTTCGGCGACCGGCATCCGGACGCGGCGACGCTGGGCCTGCACGGCGTGCCGTACCTGGTGTTCGACCCGGCGGGCCAGGTGCGGGTGCCCGAGGTGGACTTCAAGGGCAACCCGCGCCGCGCCGAACGGAGACTCGCCACCGACCACGTCGACGGCCCGGACTGGTCGCCGGTGGCCGCCGCGCCCGACCACGCCGCGCTGCTGACCGCCGCGGCGCCACTGCTGGAGAGCGAGGTGTTCGGCACTGCCGCCGAGTACGACGCGGTGAACCGCCCGACAGTTGTCACCCTGCCCGACGCCACCGAGCTACGACCGACCTACCTCGAGGGCGGCATGCTGGGCCGGCTCACCGCGCGGCTGCGCGGCCAGGGCGCGGAGGTGGAGTTCCTGTCCGAGCAGGACTACGACGCGCTGGGTCGGCGGCGGTTCGCCCGGCACGGCAACGGGCTGGTCACCGAGTACTTCTACGACCCGATGACGTTCCGGCTGGAACGTCTGCTCACCGCCGGGGTGCGCGACCTGCGCTACACATACGACCCGGTGGGCAACCTCACCCGGGTGGCCGAGCCGGGTGCGCCCACCTTCTTCGGCAACGCGGCGGTGCCCACCGCCAGTGACTACGAGTACGACCCGCTCTACCAGTTGGTCCGGGCGAGTGGGCGGGAGTTGGCCGGGGCGCCGAACGACGCGATCCGTGACCACACCGACGTGCCGCCGGCCGGAAGCCTTACCGATGCCGGAGCGGTACGTGCCTACACCGAGGAGTACGAGTACGACCCGCTGGGCAACCTCACAGTGCTCCGGCACCGGTTCCGGACGCAGGCCGGCGTAGGCGCCGGCTGGACCCGGCACCACCGGTACGCGTACCAGGACGACCCGGCCGACGCCACGAACCGGCTGGCCGCCACGAGCCTGCCCGGCGACGCCGACGGTGGCCCCTACTCGGCCCTGTACGCGCACGACGCCGTCGGCAACCTGACCGTCATGCCGCACCTGCCGGCCCTGGAGTGGAACGTCCACGACCAACTCCGCCGGGTCGACCTCGGCGGCGGTGGCGAGGCCCGGTTCGTCTACGCCGCGAGCGGGCAGCGGCTGCGCAAGGTCGTGGACCGGCCGGGCAGCGTTCAACTTGAATGGATCTTCCTGGGTGCGGTCACCGTGTTCCGCCGACGCAACAGGGTCACCGGCACCCTCCAGCACGAACGGTGGACCACCACGATCGCCGACGACACCGGCCCGGTCGCCCAGGTGGACGTCAAGACCGTCGACGTCGGCGGCTTCGACCCGGCCAACCCCCTCGGCGTACCGCTGATCCGCTACCAGCTCACCAACCACCTCGGTTCGGCCGTGCTGGAAACCGACGAGGCCGGGGCGGTGATCTCCTACGAGGAGTACCACCCGTACGGCACTACCGCGTACCGCTACGGCCGCCCGGGCGCCGACCTCAGCCTGAAGCGGTACCGCTTCGGCGGGCACGAAATGGACGACGAAACCGGCTTCTGCTACGCCGGGGCCCGGTACTACGTGCCGTGGCTGGGACGGTGGGCGAGCAGCGACCCGGGCGGCTTCGCCGACGGGGGCAACCTGTTCCGGTACTGCCGCAACAACCCGGTGGGAATGGTCGACCCGTCCGGGTTCAAGCCCACCACTGTCAAGGGGCCGGAAACCCACGACATCTCCATCACGGAGTCCCACTTCACCGGGTCCGAGAACCCCACAGTGGAGGACTTCCGCCGCTACCTCAGCAGCCACGGCGCAACCCTCGACCCGCGAATCAACAACAAGAACTCGGTCATCTACTACCAGGCAAACGTCACCCTCAACCTGGAGGGCGGCAACTGGTCCGAGCACCCGGGCGGCACCTGGGTGCTGCACGCCGTACTGCCGCCGCCGGCACCGCCGAAGCCGAAGCCGGCGCCGCCTCCGCCGCCACCGGAGCCGCCACCGGCCGAGCACGACCAGGCTCCCCGCCAGCAAGCCGCTGGCTAGG
>NZ_JBEZGJ010000271.1:0-6719 GCF_040649965.1 Micromonospora sp. NPDC048843 | reverse complement strand
TCGGCTACCTCTCCGGCTTCCTCGCCGGGCAGGACGTCGGCGCGTTGACCACCATCGCCGTGCTGCTGTGGTTCGCGGTGATGGGCTGGGTGGCGCACGCCGGCACCGACGCGACCGCCGGCACCGCGCCCGGCGAGCCGGCCGACGGCTACGCGCCCCCCGCGGCGGGCTACGGCCCAGGCCCGGGGTTCGCGGCGGGCACCGGCTACGGCCCGGGCGGCACACCACCCGGGCCGGGTGGTCCCGGTCCGTCCGCGCCGCCACCGCCGCTGGGCGGCACCGGCTTCACCTCGCGGTACGGGCTGGTCCGGCCGCGCGAGGGGCGGTACCTGGCCGGTGTCTGCGCGGCGATCGGGCGCGCCACCAACACCGATCCGGTGCTCTGGCGGGTGTTGCTCGCGGTCCTCGGCTTCTTCGGGGGCATCGGCATCCTGGTGTACGTCGCCGCCTGGCTGATCATCCCGAACGAGGGCGACACCGCGTCCCCCGTCGAGTCCATGCTCGGTCGCGGTCGCTCCAGCATGTCCCCGGTGACGGTGATCGTCCTGGGCATCCTGGTCGCGGCCAGCTTCGCGTACATCGTCACCGACGCCTTCCGCGCGGTGCTGCTCGGCGCGGCCATCCTGGTCGCCGGCGCGCTCCTGCTCAACCGGGACGGCCGCAATCCACGGCCCGGCACCCCGGGTGGTCCGGCGCCCGCCGCACCGTCCGGCGCGGTCGTCCCACCGGTGACCTGGCCGTCGTACGGCGCGGCGCCGTCGACCGGCCCAGCGGCGACGCCGCCGATGTTCGGCACCGGTCCGGGGTACGCCACCGCGACGACGGGGGCGGCGCCCACAGTCACCATCCCGGCGTACGACGCGCCGCCGACCAGCGCGACGCAGCCGTTGCCCGGGGTCGGCCCGGTGTCCGGGTATCCGGCCGGCACGACGGCTGCCCAGCCTGGCTGGCCGAGCACCGCGATGCCCAGCGCCGGTTGGCCGTCGGCACCCGTGAGCAGCACACCCGCTGCCCCGGCCGGCTATCCGACAGCCCCGCCGCCCTCCGGTTACCGCCCTCCGTTCGCGCCGCACGGCCCGTACGCTTCGCCGACCCCGGCTCCGCCTCCTCCGCCCAAGCCGCCGAAGCCGCCGAAGCGGCCCAAGGAGCGCTCGCCGCTCGGCGCGGTGACCTTCTCGCTGATCTTCCTGGTGCTCGGTCTGGTCGCCCTACTCGACCTGCTGGACGTCTTCGCCATCAGCGCCTCGGCGTACTTCGCGGCCGCGCTGGCCACGATCGCCCTCGGCCTGCTGGTCGGCACGTGGTTCGGGCGGGCGCGCTGGCTCATCGCGCTCGGTCTGGTGACCGCGGCGGCGCTGGGCACAGCGACCGTGGCCGAGTCCTACGACCGGATCCGGGGGGTCGACGGCGCGGTGACCTGGGCGCCCACCGACTACCGCGACCTGGCGGACCGGTACGAGAACAGCTTCGGTGACGCCGTGCTCGACCTGCGCGGGATCGACTTCGCGAAACGGGACAGCCAGGTGACAGTGGCCGTCAACTTTGGCCAGGCGACAGTCGTCGTGCCGCCGAACGTGGACGTCACCACAGTGGCCGACGTCAACGCGGGTGACGCCACGGTCTTCGGCAACCGCTCGGGCGGGCTGGACGGCCGCCTGCGGGAATCCACCGACGTCGGCGCGGACGGGCCCGGCGGCGGGACCCTGCGCCTCTACATCCATGTCAATGCCGGCAACCTGGAGGTGACCCGGTGAAGGCTCACCGCACGGATCTGGTGTCGTTCGCCTTCGGGCTCGTGTTCCTGGCGCTGTCCGCCTGGTGGCTGCTCGCCCAACTGCTCGGGCTCGCGCTGCCGCCGGTCGGCTGGTTCCTGGCCGGCGCACTCATCCTGATCGGGGTCTTCGGGCTGGTCGGCGCGCTGCGTTCGGGTCGACCGAACCAGCCGGAGCCGATTGCCGAGGCCGGTCCCGCCGAGGCGGTAGCGCCCGTCTCCGGCACGTCCGTCTCCGGCGCGCCCGTCTCCGGTGCCGCAATGTCGACGTCCGGCGCCCCCCTGCCGGACTGGGAAGCCGAACGGTCCACCTGGGACACTCCCTCCTCCGACCCGACGCTCGTCTCCGACCCGACGCCCTCCTCGGACCCGACGCTCTTCGCGGACCGGACGGTGGAGACGCCGACCACCGAGGTGCGGGCGTCCGACGTGCCGGCCACCGACGTGATCCACCCGGCCTGGCTGGCTCATCCGCCGGCGGAGCCGCCGACCGAGCCCTTCCCCGGCAACGGAGACGACGAGCCGACCACCGGGAACCTCGCCCGCCCGGCCTCGTCGGAGGGGGACGAGCCGACCAGATCCGACCAACCAGTCGAGGCCGTCGGCGACCAGCCGGGCGACGAGCGGGAGGGTCCCCGCAGGGAAGCCTGAGCTCGGGCGGATGTCCGCGTCGGTCCACCGCATCCCCACGGCGGTGCGGCCGGCGCGGACGGACGCATATGCTGGCTGGTGGAGATCTCGCCTCCGCCGGCCGGCCCGTCCCGCCCATGGCGGTCCCGCCGCGATTCCCGTCTCTACCCCCGTCAGGAGCCCGCCCGACATGACCCAGTCCCCCGCCGTGCGTACCACCGGCCGGTCCGGTCCGGTCCGCATCGGCGAGCGAGCCGCCCGTACCCTCGTCGCCGAGCTGGCCCGGATCAACGACCCCAAGGCCGCCCTGCTGGTCGGGGTCACCCCGGACTCCGCGGTGCTGGCCGCGGCGGTCGATGCGCTGCTCCCCGGTGACCGGCTCACAGTGGTGCCCGCCGAGCCGTTCGGCGCTGCGGCGCTCCGCGAGCACGTCACAGCCCAGGGCCGCTGGGTCGCCGACCGGGTGAGCGTCGTCGACTCGCTGGCCGAAGCCGAGGCCGCCGCCGTCGTCATCGCCGGTGAGGCGTTCACCGGCACCGCCGAGGCAACCCGCGGCGGCGTCGAGGGGTTGGCCAAGTACCTGACCGACGGGGCGGTACTGAGCGTGGCGACCGTCGCCGCCCCCGGCCGGACCGAGGGTGCCGCCGCCGAGCTGGCCCGACAGGACGCCCTCTACGGCGTCGGCGCCGATCTGGTGCTGCGTAACTCGCCACCGGTGCGGGTCTACCGACTGCGGTTCACCCCGGCCAGCCCGGCCACTGCCGACAGCCTGGCCCCCGCGTACCGGCCGTCGAGCGTGCCGGTGACCCGGAGCATGCACATCGACTCCAACGGTGTGGCGGCGGCGGGCATCGCGCTGGGCCTCGCGGCGCTGGCCCGGGTGGCACGCCCGTCGTCCAAGCTGTGGCTGCTGCCGGCCCTGGCCGCCGGGCCGGTCGCCGCGTTCTTCCGGGATCCCGAACGGGACGTGCCGGAGGACCCGAGCGCGGTGGTCGCCAGCGCGGACGGGAAGGTCCTGTCGGTGCAGCGGCTGCACGACGAGCGCTTCGGCGACGGCGAGTGGCTGCGGATCGCTGTGTTCCTGTCGGTGCTGGACGTGCACGTCAACCGCGCCCCGGTCGCCGGCAAGGTGGTGGACTACTTCGTCGCCGATGGCGGCTTCGTCAACGCGATGAAGCCGGACGCCGAGCACAACGTCGCCGCGTACACAGTGCTGGACACCGCTCACGGCACTGTGGTGGTCGCGCAGCGGACCGGGCTGATCGCCCGTCGGATCGTGCAGCGCGCGCCGATCGGCGCGCTGCTGGCGAAGGGCGAGCGCTTCGGGCTGATCCGGTTCGGTTCCCGGACCGACGTCTACCTGCCCGCCGATGCCGCGGACCCGCTGGTCGGGCCGGGCGACAAGGTGGTCGGCGGGTCCACTGTCATCGCCCGCTGGCGCTGACCCGCGAACGAGGAACGGGGCGCCGCTGTCCGCGGCGCCCCGTTCTGTCTGCTCAAATCAGGCGGTACGACGTTGCCGCAGCCAGAGAACCGGCCCGCTGACCAGGTAACCCACCACGATCAGGGCGAACGTGAGCCGAATGTCGACCAGCGCGCCGATCACCGGGGCCAGCCAGAGCCACGGCGGCAGCTTCACCAGGCGGGCGAGCTTGGCGTACGGGAAGCTCGACACCATCGCGAAGGCCAGCAGCGCCACCCCGGCGACCAGCACGGCACCAGGCACCGGCAGGCCGATCGCCACTGTCACGGCGAGCACCGCGGCCGCCATGGTGGTCGGCACTCCGCAGAAGAACCTGCCGTCCTTCGGCGAGACGTTGAAGCGGGCCAGTCGAATCGCGGCACACGCCGCGACCAGTGCGCACGCCACTGCCGCCGCCGCCGTGGAGACGGAACCGGCGAGCGAGGCGTAGACCACTACCGGCGCGGCGAGACCGAACGAGCACATGTCGGCCAGTGAGTCCATCTGCGCGCCGAACGGGCTGGCCACCCCGAGCCGTCGGGCCAGCGCGCCGTCCAGACCGTCGAAGCCGACGCACGCGATCAGACAGAGCGCCGCCATGCGCACCTCGCCCTGCATGGCCAGGAAGATGGCCAGCATGCCGAGCATCAGGCTGGCCAGCGTGCAGGCGTTGACCAGGGCGAACTTCATCCGGCGCGCCATGGTGCGCTCGCCGGGGAGCAGTGGGATCGAGTGGGCCTCGTCGGTCTGCGTCATCGGCGGCATCGCCGGGCTGACCGGCATGACCGCGTCGACGTGGGCTCGGTCCAGGCCCAGTGTCGGGTCCACGCCCAGTGTCGGCCGGCTGAGCCGGTCCAGGCCGTAGCGACGGCGCTGCCGATCGGCGTACCGGTGCTCGGTCGGGGCCAGGTCGGCCGGGTGCAGGTCGCCGTCACGGCGACCGACCCGGACCAACAGCACCTGGCGGGCGAACGTGCTGCTGCGGCGCAACCGGCCCGCCCAGCGACGCCCTGCGGGGCGCGGACTGTCAGTAGTACGACGCCGGCGCCATGGGGCTCTCGGCACGTTTCCTCCATCACCGGATCTGCTGACCGCCACGTGGCGGGTGTCCGGCTGTCTCGTGCCGGACCTTGCATGGCCCGGCAGCCGTTTTGCGGAGTACACCATCGCATAGGGGAACATGGCTTGGCGATAGCTGCCGGCGGTACTTATATCTGGCGTAAACCGCTCGAACCGCTCGCTTGTTCCCATCCCGGGCTTCATCGCCCGTTTCCTCCATCATTCCCGCCTTTGACTGTACCGGAGGGTCACCAACTCGGCTCACCGAGCGGGGTGCTATCGGCCACTCTGTCCGATTGCCACGGCGGCGATGTCGCTCAACGGCAGGTCAGTCGCCTCGTCGCGGGTGAACCACCCCGCCCGAGCCGTCGACCCTCCGGCGGACTCCGTGACCACCGCGTCGGTAGGTACGTCCACCAGCACCCGATAGATCACCCGTACGCCATGCCAGTCCAGAGGCCGGCCCTCTGGCCCCAGCGCGGCGGGGTTGTGCAGGTTGTTGACGCCGAGAAGCTCCACGACCCGGCCCACCTGCCCGCCCTCCTCGACCAACTCCCGCAGCAACCCGGTGGCCGGCTGTTCGCCGTGATCGGTGCCACCGCCGGGCAGGTGCCACAGACCGGCCCCCGGGTAGCCCTCCGAGATCTGGGTGAGCAGGATCCGTCCAGCGGGGTCGGTGACCAGCCCGTACGCCCCGAAGCGCAGCCGACGGTCAGGGTGCTGCGGCGAGAACAGGTCCCGCGACTGGTGCGCTGCCGGCGGCAGATGGGTGACCGGCAGGCCGAGCGTCTCGGCGGTGAACGGGGTCAGCGGCAACCGCGCCAGCTCCTGCAGCGAAAGCCAGCAAACTTGGTCAACCAGACCAGCCCCGCCGCTCCGCAATTCGCCCCCGGGCCCCGCGCCCTCAAGCCGCGCGTCTTGGGGAGTGTCGAGCTCGAACAACAGCCGGTCGGTGTGAAGCGCGGCCTTGCCCTCCGAGAAGGTGGCCACATCGGCGACCACCGTGAGTAGTCGCGTCACCGCGACCGTCAGCCCAGCCTGCTCGGCGACCTGGCGGACCACGGCGCGCTCCGGGTCCTCGGCATGCGCGACGGCACCGCCCGGCAACCGCCAGACCCCGGGAAACTCACCGTCCACCCCGTCCCGAACCACCAAGACCCGGCCTGAGTCCCGCAAGAGCCCATAGGCCCCGACTCGCCGCGTGAATTGCACCTTCGCTCGCCCCCCGCTTCGCACTCACAACTGTTGATCATGAAGTTATCGCCGTCCATCTCGTGTTCCGACAATAACTTCATGATCAATCCAAGGCAGTGCACGGGAAACCCGCAGAGCTTGGCGAGCCGGAGCGTTCGGGCCGAGGTAGCCACCTCTTACCCGACGACCGATTAGCCCCGTCAAGACCCATTCAGCCAGTTTTGCGACTAGCCCGCTTCACTCCATTAGCCCTCATTGTGGAGTCCATTCACATCGCGGGCGTCGAGACGAGCGCTGATCAACTCGGGTTCACGGAAGGCGCGGTATTCCAGGGCGGCGGTTTCAAGCGGCTGTTGCGACTAGGTGTTTGTGGAGTACCTCGGCTGGATTCTGCCAGTCGAGGGTTTGGCGTGGTCGTCCGTTGAGTTCGCGGGCGACGGCGTCGAGGTCGTCCTGGGTCCAGGTGCGGAAGTCGGTGCTGGATCGGGGGAAGTACTGACGGAGGAGACCGTTGGTGTTTTCGTTGCTGCCGCGTTGCCAAGGGCTGTGGGGGTCGCAGAAGTAGACCTTGCAGTCGGTGGCCAGGGTGAAGACGGGGTGCTG